>CBIHQA010000285.1:0-5645 GCA_966211475.1 uncultured Neisseriales bacterium | reverse complement strand
CGCCGCCAATCTGGCGGTGGTGTTTTCCCAATTGGGCGAGCGTGTACTGCTGGTTGAAGCGGACCTGCGGCATCCGCGCCAGCACATGTTGTTCAAGATTCAGAACCGCCTTGGCCTGTCCGCGCTGCTGTCCGGGCGTGGAACGCAAGGTGGCGCGTTCGAGTCGGTCCCCGGACTGCGCAATCTGGCAGTACTGGGTTCGGGCGCGCAGGCACCGAACCCCCAGGAACTGCTTAGCCGGGCCAGCGCGGACCTGGTTCTGCGGGATGCCGCACAGGAGTTCGACGTGGTGATCGTGGATACCCCGGCCGCTGCCCTGTACGCGGATGCGCAGGCCGTGGCGGCCCGTGCCGGCGGTGCCTTGCTGGTCGCCCGCGAAAACACCACCGATTCGCGCCGGCTGCGCCACCTGACGGAAAGCCTGTCCCAAGTGGGGACGGCGGTCGTCGGCTCGGTGCTCAACCACTACTGATTGCAAGGCAAGGCGGCTGACCCGTCCTTGCCCGGATGCTTGTGATGACCGACCTGTCCCATCTGCCCAATGCCGTCGACGCGCCCATGCGGCGCGCGGCGCTGCTGCGGTGGCTGCCGCCGCTGCTTGGCCTGCTGGCGATGTATGTACCGACCTATGTCGACCTGACGGAATCCTTCTGGCTGCTGTCGAGTGGCACCCATGGCCCGATCATTCTGGCGATGGCCTGCTGGTTGCTGTGGCGGGACCGGGCAGTATTCCGCCTGCCGGTGCCGCCCACTCGCAGCCTGATCGCGTGGGCGCTGCTGGCCGTTGGCCTGCTGCTGTACGTCATCGGGCGGTCGCAGGGGCTGTTCCAGTTCCAGGTGGGGTCGCAGGTGCCGGTGCTGATCGGGGCCGCCTGGCTGACGCTGGGCCGCGAAGGCGTGCGGCGGGTCTGGTTTCCGGCGGTGTTCTTGCTGTTCCTGATGCCGATTCCCGGCTCCATTCTTGACCAGATCTTGCTGCCGCTGAAGCAGGCGGTGTCGGCCATCGTCGACAACCTGCTGTATGCGGTGGGGTATCCGATCGCCCGCTCCGGCGTGGTGTTGTCCATCGGGCCGTACCAGTTGCAGATTGCGGATGCCTGCTCCGGCCTGAATTCCATGGTCGCGTTGAGCGGTATCGGCCTGTTCTACACCTACCTGGTCGGCCACGAGGGCCGCTGGCGCAACGCGGTGCTGCTGGCCTGTGCGATTCCGGTGGCGTTCGCGTCCAACATCGTGCGGGTGCTGGGCCTGGTGTTGGTGACCTACTACTTCGGCGATGAAGCCGGGCACCGCTTCCACGACAACGCGGGCGGGCTGGAGATCGTGATCGCGTTCGGCGTGTTCTTTTTCATCGATTGGCTGCTCGGCAAGGTCGGTCGCAAGCGTACAGGGGGCCGACATGCCTGATTTCCACTCCACCCACGCGCAGCCCATTGCTCCGGACTTGCGGGACGCGCCTGACGGCGTGCGCCGTGGTTTGGTGATCGGCGGTTTGATGGGCGCCGCGGCCCTGGCGGCTTATGCGCTGACACCGACCCGGCTGGTGACGTCGCCGGTCCCGCTGGCATCGATCGTGCCGCCCCGTTTCGGCCCCTGGCAGGAAATGCCGAGCGCGGTTCGGCAGGCGGACCTGTTTGTCCGCCGCGATACCGGCCCGGACATGAACAACCCCTACGACGACGTGTTGATGCGCTCCTACACCAACACGCACGGCGAGACGGTGATGCTGGCGCTGGCCTATGGCCGGCGGCAGACGCAGGAGGTGAAGATTCACCGGCCAGAGCTCTGCTATATCGCGCAGGGTTACCGGATCACGGCGGAGTCGCAGGCGGCGGTCGGAGGCATCGCCGGACTGCCTGTCATCCCGGGGCATCGCCTGCTCGCCGAGGCGCCGGGCCGGACCGAAGCCGTCAGCTACTGGATCCGCATTGGCGATATGTTCAGTCAGGATGCGTGGCAGACCCGCTCCTACCTGTTCCGGGAGGGGCTGCTCAACCGTCGGGTGCCGGATGGCATCCTGGTGCGGGCATCCCAGTTCGTCAGCGACCCGGCGCAGCTCGATGCCACCTACCAGGCGCAGGAGCGCTTCCTGCTGGAGATGGTGCAGGCGATGGCGCCCGCCGGTCGCCGGATGTTGGTGGGGTAGGGGGAGGTAATGAACGATACCTCCGCTTGGCAGCAAGGCAGGGGCCGTCCGGGCTGGAGCGCAGCGGCGCAGCCGGAAGAAGTGGTGCCGGCCTCGAACCGGCTGGCCTGGCTCCTGCTGCTGGCGCCGGTACTCGGGGTGACGCTGCTGTCGAAGTTCTCGTTCCCGCCGTTCAACACCCGCGGCATCGGTGTGTCGCTGATGCTGGTGATCCTGCCGCCCTGGCTGGGCCTGGTCACCGGGCGGATGGTACTGGATGCAAAACGCCTGGTGGTCTACCTGCTGATGGTGTCGCTGCTGGGTGCGATGCAGGTGTTCCAGCCGCAAGGTTTCTCGCTAGGCTCTCTGTTGCTGCTGTTCGCGCTGCACCTTCCCTATGTGCTGCGGATCGATGCGTTGGAGGATGGCGGCAGGCGGGCGCTGTCGTTTTTTGTCGATCTGGCGACCTTCCTGGCGGTATGCGGCATCGTGCAGTTCTTCCTGCAGTTCGTGCTGGGCGCACGGCTAGTGTTCCCGATCGAGAACTTTCTGCCGTCGAGTTTCCTGATGACCGGCTACAACATGCAGGCGCCGCTCTCATATGGGGTGAACGTATTTCGTTCGAACGGCCTGTTCATGCTGGAGCCGTCGGTGTTCAGCCAGGTGCTGGCGATTGCACTGGTAGCCGAGCTGTGTACCCGCAACCGGTTGCTGCGGCTCGCGTTGCTGGGGTTTGCGATCGTTGTGTCTTACTCCGGGACGGGGATGGCTGTGCTGGCCGTCTGCCTGCCGTTCATCGTGGTGCTGAAGCGCCGCTGGGACCTGCTGATGCTCGGCCTGGTGGCAATCCTCACGCTGCTCGCCTTTGGCGACGCGCTGCGGCTGGATTTTCTGCTGGGGCGGGTGGGCGAGTTCGGCTCATCCGGGTCGAGCGGCTTTCAGCGCTTCGTGGGCGGCTTCTACCTGTTCGACCAGTTCCTCTGGGATAACCCGCTGCGCACGCTGTTCGGTTACGGCGCCGGCAACTTCCGCGAATACGCATCGCGCTCCGCCTATCCGGTGGCGGAGATGGCCTTGTTCAAGCTGGTGTTCGAATTCGGCGTGCTGGGCGCGCTCGCCTACCTAGGGGCACTGATCTACTTCCTGTTTTCCGCCGATGGCGTGCCCTGGATGGTGCGCTTTGCGGTGGCGATTACCTTCGTGCTGGGCGGTGTGTATGTCCCGTTCTCGCACGGACTGGCGCTCTCGCTGCTGACCTGGACCGGCCGCCGGCCGGGTTCGCCGGACCCGCTGGGGCCGGCGCCGCAGCCGGGCAGGGCGCCGCCTTCCATGCGGCCCGCGGCAGCGCGCTGAACCGAAAAGGACATCGAGATGGTATTTGCCCTTGGCCTGCTGAGCCTGCTGCTGTTCCTGCTGGCCATCCACCCCTTCGTCACCTACCCGCTGTCGCTCAAGCTGCTGTCGTCGGTACTGCCGGCGCAACCGGTGCGCAGCCAGGGGCAGGGCGAGGACCTGCGCTTTGCGGTCTGCATGTGTGCTTACAACGAGGAGCGGGTGATCGAGGCCAAGATGCGCAACCTGCTGGCGTTGCGCGACCAGGAGCCGGATCTGGAGATCCTGGTCTACGTCGACGCCGCCAGCGACCGCACCGCCGAGCTGCTGGCACCCTACGCGGACAGCATCACCCTGCACGTGTCGCCGGAGCGGCACGGCAAGACCCACGGCATGAACCTGCTGGTGTCGCGTGCGACCGCCCCGGTGCTGGTGTTCACCGACGCCAACGTGATGCTGGACGGCGAAGCGCTGGCCAATCTGCGGCGCTATTTCGCCGATCCGGAAATCGGTTGCGTGTGCGGCAACCTCGTCTACGTCAACGCGGACGCCTCGGTGACCGCTGCGACCGGCTCGCTCTACTGGCGGTTGGAGGAATCGATCAAGCGCATGGAGCAGCAGACAGGATCCATCATGGGGGCCGACGGCTCGCTGTTCGCGCTGCGGCGCGGGCTGCACCACCCGCCGCCGGACCACATCATCGACGACATGTACGTGTCCTTCATGGCGCTATGCGAGGGCTATCGCATCGTGCAGGCCCATGACGTGCGGGCCTACGAGGCGTCGGTGACGTCTGGTCGCGAGGAATTCCGTCGCAAGGTGCGCATCGCCTGCCAGGCCTTCAACGTGCACCGCCTGCTATGGCCCCGGCTGCGCAAGCTCGACAGCCTGACACTGTACAAGTACGTGTCTCACAAGCTGATCCGCTGGTTCACCATCTATTCGCTGGCCGGTTCGGTGCTGGCCTTGCTGGGCGCGCTACTGGCGGCGGGTTATGGCCTGCTGGCGGCCGGCCTGTTGGCTACGGGGGCGCTTGGGGTATTGGCCGGCATCTATGCGGTGCCACCCTTTGTGCAGGTGGTCGACCTGCTGGTCGCGCTGGCCGGCGCCGGATTGGGCGTGTGGCGATCGCTGCGCGGCGACCTGTTCCAGACTTGGACGCCCGCTGCGTCCATCCGCAAGTAAGGGCGCCGGATGAACGACGTGATCCGGCATCCGGCAGACGTAGGCCACCCCTCGGCAGGGCGCGAGCTGAAGCCGCCACACGGCTACAACCTGCGGGTTCACGGTCTGCGTGGGTTATGCACGCTGATGGTGTTCGTCTACCACGTGTGCAATTCCGGCCTGCTGCCGTGGCCGTCCGGCGGGCTGGTGGCCGATGCCTTCACCTACCTGTTCAGCGCGATGCGCTACGGGGTGGAAATCTTCTTCATGATCAGCGGCTACGTGATCGTCGGCAGCCTGCGGCGACACGGCGCGATCGGGCCGTTCCTGGTCGATCGGGTGATCCGTATCTTTCCGGTCTGGGTGCCCTTGCTGGTGTTGATGAGCGCCGGTGGTACTGCCCTCGGCCTGAAGGTGTTCAAGGGCATGTCGCTGGACGAGAGCGGGCTGGTGTTTTTGGCCAATCTGTTCTTCCTGCCGCCGCTGGTGCCGCTGCCCAACGTGCATCCGGCCTCATGGAGCCTCAGCTATGAATGGATCTTCTACGGCCTGACTGCGCTGGTTTACTGGGGAAGCACGCGCCGCGTGTCCTGGGCGCTGGGGTCCGGCGTGCTGCTGGCGGTGCTGTTTCCCTTCTTGCTGCCGCGGGCGCTGTTTTTCCTGCCCGGTGCGCTGGCAGCGCTGCTACCGACGCTCTTCGAGCGCCATCAGCGGCTGTTTCGCCATCCCTGGCTCAGTGGCTTGATATTCCTGCTGGCCTGGCGCGGCACCGGCGCCAACGAGGCGGCGTTTGACGGCACGTTGCTGCGGCTGGGGGAATGGCAATCACTCGGGTGGACGGCGCTGGCCCTGCTGGCTGGCATCCACCTGTTCGGCTGCATCGCGGCCGGTCCGGCGGGCACCGCCTCGGTGCTGGAGAGCCCGTCGTTCCGCTTTCTCGGCACGATCAGCTACAGCTTCTACCTGATCCACCCGCTCACCATGTTCGCGGTCAAGCGCGGCGTCTCGGCCTGGGTCTTGCCCG
>CBIHQA010000284.1:0-5648 GCA_966211475.1 uncultured Neisseriales bacterium | reverse complement strand
CCCAGCCGTCGTAAAACAGGGTGGGCGACATCAGCACCAGTCCCGCCACCCGCTCCTGGCAGGCCAGTGCGGCCGCCAGGGCCAGCACCGCGCCGATGCACAGGCCGCCCAGCACCACTGGCTCATCCTGTGCCCGCAGCTCATGCACCGCCGCGTCCAGCCAGCGTTGCCAGGGCAAAGGCCGCTGCGGGTCCGGCGCGGAATAGCCGGCCAGTTGCGGCAAATGCAGACGCACGCCCTCGTTCCGCCAGGTCTGGCCGATCACCGAGAACTCCTGCGGTGTGCTCGCCAGACCGTGCAGCAACATCAACGGCGGCGGAGAAACCCTGGACATGCCCATACCGCAATTCCGTCAGGCGGATTTATGATGGGCGCCATGCTAGCCAGACTTCCTTACAGCCTCCTGAAAGCCGCACCATGCGCGTGATGCTGGTCGAAGACGATCCGTCGTTGAACCGGGGCCTGCAGCGCGTGCTGCAGGACGCCGGCCATCAGGTGCTGGCGGTGGACAACGGCCAGCACGCCGACACCCTGCTGGCGACTGAGAGCGTGGACCTGGTGGTGCTGGACCTCGGCCTGCCCGGCATGGACGGCCTGGCGGTGCTGCACCGGCTGCGCCAGCGCCGCGCCACCACGCCGGTGTTGATCCTCAGTGCCCGCGACCGCACCGAAGACCGGGTACGCGGCTTGGACAGCGGCGCGGACGATTACCTGAGCAAACCCTTCGAGCTGAGCGAATTCGAAGCCCGCGTGCGCGCCCTGCTGCGCCGCGGTCAGGGCGCCCGGCTGAAGGTCGGCGAGCTGGAATGGTCCTGGGACGAGCGTGCGCTGTACCACGGCGACCAGGTGATCGCGCTGACCGGCCGCGAAGCCGTTCTGCTGGAGGCCCTGTTGCAACGCCCCGGCCGGGTGGTGCCCAAGGAGGCCCTGGCCAGCCGCATGAGCGACGGCCTGGACGCCGCCGGCGACAACACGGTGGAAGTCTACGTACACCGCCTGCGCCGCAAACTGGCCGGCCTGGGTGTGGAAATCCGCGTGGTGCGCGGCCTGGGCTACCT
The DNA here is from genome assembly GCA_966211475.1 of uncultured Neisseriales bacterium. GTDB lineage: Bacteria > Pseudomonadota > Gammaproteobacteria > Burkholderiales > Leeiaceae > Leeia. The sequence goes on along the minus strand of CBIHQA010000284.1, from coordinate 4,590 downwards.
GCTGCGCGAGACCAACGATGCGTGACCTGTCGCTACGACGCGAACTCACCCGCCGCCTGATCACCGCCCTGGTCAGCGTCGGCGTGATCGGCGGCATCGCCACCTACCTGATGGCCTACCGCTACGCCAACACCACCTACGACCACGAGCTGCTGGAAAGCGCGGAAATCCTCGGCGACCAGCTCAGCATGCACGGCGGCCGGATGACGCTCGACCTGCCGCCCGCCGCCCGCGCCGTGCTGGTCAACGACGACAACGACACCATCCGCTACCGCGTCACCGACCTGGTCACCCACCGCGCGGTCGACGGCAATGGCGACATCGGCCCGCACCTCGATGCCCCCACGCAACCAGACCACCCGATCTACCGCGACAGCCACCTCGGCCCGCACCGCTTCCGCATCGTCGCGCTACGCGTCGACCTGCAGCCCGACCACCACCCTGCGCTGATCGAGGTGGGAGAAACCGTCCACAAGCGCGGCCTGCTGATCCGCGACATCGTGGTCGGCACCCTGATCCTGCTGCTCTGCATGGTTACCGCTAGCCTGGTGCTGGTCCGGCGCGGCATCCGGCGTACGCTGCAACCGCTGCAACTGCTGGAAATCGAAGCCTCCCGCCGCACCAGCCAGAACCTGGCCCCGCTCGACCCCAAGCTCGCCCCGCAGGAAGTCCGCCACCTGATCGACGCCATCAACCGCATGATGGCCCGCCTGAACGACGCCATCGAAGCGCAACGCCGCTTCGTCTCGAATGCCGCCCACCAGCTCCGCACCCCGCTGGCCGGCCTGCGGCTGCAAGCCGAACTCGCCCGCAAGGCCGGCGGCGACGGCCCCTCCGCCGAACTGATCGACGAGATCGAGCACAACGCCACCCGCACCAGCCACATCATTGAACAACTACTGACCCTGTCGCGCGCCGAAGCCGGCGCCGGCGACTTCGGCCAGACGTTGGACCTGGGCGAACTTGCCCGCCGCACCACCGAACGCTTCGTCCCCCGCGCCCTCGACCAGCAGGCCGACCTCGGCTTCGACGGCCCGGACAACCCGCAATGGGTGCTCGGCAACGCCGTGCTGCTGGAAGAACTGCTCGCCAACCTGATCGACAACGCCCTGCGCTACGGCGGCGACCTGATCACCGTCGCCGTTAGCCCGCAAAGCAGCCAACCGGAACTCTCCATCGCCGACAACGGCCCCGGCATCCCCACTGAGGCCCGCGGCGCCGTGTTCCAGCGCTTCTACCGCTCCGACTCCGCCCGGACCGACTCCTCCCAACCCGGCGGCGCCGGCCTCGGCCTTGCCATCGTGCAGGAGATCGCCGAACGCCACGGCGCCACGATCTGGCTGGAGGAAGGAGACACAGGCGGCTGCGTGTTCCGGGTGCGCTTCCCGAGGACTTCTCCACCGTAACAGGCCTAAGCGGGCAATCCGTTGTACTTGAGCCCGCCGAACTTTCTCGCCCCGATCTGCCAAACCGCTACCCCACCCACCGAGATAGCGAGGCAATATGGGACGCGACTGGATCGTCAGCGGTGACTCCACCGATCACGGCGGCACCGTGCTGGAAGGCGACAAGCTGTTCACCGCCGACGGCAAACCCGTCGCTCGCGTGGGCGACCTGGTCGCCTGCCCGCGCTGCAAAGGGGTGTTCCCTATCGTCAGCGGCAGCACCAACCTGATCGGCAGCAACGGCCAGAAGGTGGCACGGCAAGGCGACACCACCGCTTGCGGCGCCATCCTGAAGCCCGGCGGACAAGTACACGGCACCTGGCAGGAAGCATGACAGCACCCGCGAGCAGCTCTATCCCGCTGCTGCACCGTTTGACGTATGTGCTTTGCTGTTTGTGGAAGGATTGGCGGAATTGCCCGGTTAGCGTAGACAATGGCGCTGTCCTATTCACCGTATGCGCCCATGATTCGCTACCTGCTTGCTTTCATCCTATGTGTGACCACGACAGCATCCCTCGCTGAGAGCGCCGAGGACTACTACGACAACCACACCCTCCGTGCCAGCGACCTCCCCGCCAATGCGCCAAGATTCAGCCAGTTCGCCGTGGGAAGCATCTACAGAGGCCGCCCCGCAGCACCCGACGTAACCAGCGACCCGGAATCCCGCATGTTCCGCACCATGATCCGCATGGGCGCCAAGCGTGGCCCCAACTTCGCCGGGCACTACACCATCGTGGAATGGGGCTGCGGCGCAGGCTGCCGGATGATCGCCATCGTGGATGCCGCATCCGGCAAGGTATTCCACCCCGCCAACCTCGGCACCGTCGACAACAGCAACATCGCCTACGACGAACTGGAGCCGCCCGAAGGTGACCTGATCAAGTTCCGGAAGGACAGCCGCCTGCTGGTGGTGATTGGCGGCATCAACGAGGACGACAAGCTGCGCGGCATTTCCTACTTCGTTTGGGAGAACGACAAGCTGCGCCGCATCCGCTTCGTCCCCAAACCCTACGAATAACGTCCCCAATGTTCGAACGCATCCGCGCGCTGCTTTCGGGGTTGCTAGGCCGCAGGGCCAAGCGACGGATCACGCCCACCCAGCCATCCCCCATTTCCGTCGAATTCGACGACACGGGTATCCGCGTATTCGACCAGAGCGCGCTGCAAGGACAAGTCGCCTGGCCGGACGTCCACCTGGTCGCCATCTGCATCGAAGACGCCTACCTGCCCTTCCCCTACTGGTACATAGGCACCCCGGGCAAGCTGCTCCGCATCCCCAATGACGCTACTGGCGGCACCGACCTTTTCTTCGACGGTCTGGCCAAACACCTGCCCGGCTACCACGACGACGCCACCTACCGGACGATTGCCACCGCAGCATGCGCGATGGACGGGATATTCTTTGTGTGGACGGGTGGCAAATCGCCTGCGGAAGCGTCAACGCTTGGCGACTAGCGCCCCTACCTGATCTCCATCAAGCAATCCTCCAAAACCCCGCCTACCCCACCTCGCACCTAACCTGGATCAAGGGATTCCCCCAACGATGCGCCTAGCCTGACGACAACCAAGTTCCCGTCCTCAGGAGTCGCATCATGGCTTTCCCCATCAAGAGACTGGCCGTCCTTCTCGCATCCGGGATGGTAGCGGCGCTGCCCACCCTACCCGGGCTGGCGGCCTCCAGTTCGCTGCCGGTGATCGAAGAACAACTGGTGGCGCCGCCCGCCGTGCCGCCGCAGATCGACCGCAAGACCCCCGCCAAGGTGGTGGTGCACCTGACCGTGGAAGAGGTAGAGCGCGAGATCGCCCCCGGCACCCGCTACACCTTCTGGACTTTCGGCGGCACCGTGCCGGGCAAGATGATCCGGGTGCGCGAGGGCGACCTGGTGGAACTACACCTGGCCAACCTGCCGGGCAACAAGCTGCCGCACAACATCGACCTGCACGCGGTCACCGGCCCCGGCGGCGGCGCCCCGCAGACGCTGATTGCTCCGGGTAACGAAGCGGTGTTCAGCTTCAAGGCGCTTAACCCCGGCCTGTACGTCTACCACTGCGCCACCGCACCGGTCGGCATGCACGTCGCCAATGGCATGTACGGCATGATCATGGTCGAGCCCAAGGAAGGCCTGTCCAAAGTCGACCGCGAGTACTACGTGATGCAGGGAGACTTCTACACCACCGGCGGCTACCGGGCGGAAGGCCTGCAGCCCTTCGACATGCAGAAGGCGGTAGACGAAAAGCCGACCTACGTGGTGTTCAACGGCGCCGACGGCGCGCTGACCGGCAAGAACGCGCTGAAGGCCAACGCTGGCGAGAAGGTGCGGATGTTCTTCGGCGTGGGCGGCCCCAACCTCACCTCCAGCTTCCACGTCATCGGCGCGATCTTCGACAAGGTCTACACCGAGGGCGGCATCCACTACCAGGAACACGTGCAGACCACCATGGTGCCGGCCGGCGGCTCCGCCATCGTCGAGTTCGTACCCAAGGTGCCGGGTAATCTGACGCTGGTCGACCACTCCCTGACCCGTGCCTTCAACAAGGGCGCCGTCGGCCTGATGGCCGTGTCCGGCCCCGACGTGCCAGAAATCTACAGCAAGGGCGAAAAGCACCCGATCCCGGGCGCCACCGCCGTCGCGGCAGCCCCCGCCCAGCCGGTGGTCGCATCCAACGATGCGCAGATGGCACGCGGCAAGGCGGTGTATGAACGCCTGTGCGCCGCCTGTCACCAGGCGGATGCGAAGGGCGTGCCCGGCGTATTCCCGCCGCTCGCCAATTCGGACTTCTTCCAGCAGCGGCCCTACGAAATGGCCCACATCGTGCTGCGCGGTCGCAGCGGCGAGATCGTGGTCAACGGCGAACACTACAACTCGGTGATGCCACCGCAAGACCTGAACGACGAAGAGATCGCCGCCGTCATCAACTACGTCAACGTCAACCACAACGGCGGCAAGCCGGTGCTGACCGCCGACCAGGTGAAGGCAATGCGCAAGGTGGGCACACCGTGAACCCGACCGCAGGCCGCCGGCTCCGCCAAGGCCTGCTGGGGCTGGGCTGCGTGCTGGCGATCGCCGCGCACGCAGCCGCCCCTGTCGCCTCACCGATTGCTCCAACTCTGGATCAGCATGTCGGCCACTACCTGAACCTTCCC
>CBIHQA010000283.1:0-5673 GCA_966211475.1 uncultured Neisseriales bacterium | reverse complement strand
TCCAGTGTGATCAGCCGGGCATAGTCCTCGCGTCGGGCGCGCAGCTCGTCGGCGACCCGGTGCAAGGCCGCGCAGCGCTCCGGCAGCGGCAGCGCCGCCCACAGCCGCTGCGCACCCGCCGTATGTGCGATGGCGTCCGGCAACTCGTGTCCCGGCAGCGCGTCGAAAGTGGCAAGCAGGCTGCCGTTCGCGGGGTTCCGGGTCTCGTATGGCATCGTGGTATCCTGTTGCGACGCAGCGTACTGTTCCGTTTCGGGCCTGCCAAGCAGGCCGGAACGTCATGAAGTCGGTGATTGCCACCGCGGAAGTTCAGATGAAGATCGATCGCCTCTATTCTACCCTCGCATGTTTGTTGCTGTGCGCCACCGCTGTGCAAGCCGGTGTTCCCGAAGATGCAACGGCCGCCCGTGATGCCTTCCGGGCCAAGGACATCACGCGCCTTTCCGCGGCAGCTGACCGGCTGGCCGGCACGCCGCTGGAACCCTATCCGCAGTACTGGAAGCTGGCGGTCGATCTGGACCGCGCCGACCCGGCTGCGGTGGACGACTTCCTGACCCGCTATCCGCATAGCGCCTTGTCCGACCGCCTGCGCGCCGACTGGCTGGTTGAACTCGGCCAGCGTGCCGACTGGGCCAACTTCAAGCGCCTGGACACCGATCTGGTCAACGACACGCTGGAGATCCGCTGCTACCGCTTGCAAACCGCCATGCAGGAAGGGGGGCGCCCGGACGACGCCCTGCGCCGCCTGTGGGTCAGCGGCGCGATCCAGCCCAAGAGCTGCTGGGGCGCCTACGCCACCTGGCAGGCCCGCGGCGGGCTGAACGATGCCGACCTCTGGCTGCGCCTGCGCTGGGCGCTGCGCGATGGCCGGATCAGCAAGAGCGACAACCTGGCGGCCGTCCGTGACCTGTCCAATTTCGCCGCCACCACGTCCTCCACGATGCGGGTGGATATCCGGCAACTGGAAAGCGTCTACAAGGACGCCCGCAAATACCTGGGGCGGCTGGGGGGCTATCCCACAGCCCGTATGGACCGCGAGGTCACCTTGTTCGCCCTCGGTCGCGTGGCGATGGATGAGCCGAACGACGCCGCCGCCATCCTGTCCGGCTGGCAGGACGCGATGCCGGCGGAGGACCGTGCCCACGCCTGGGGCGTGATTGCCTTCTGGGCCGCCTACAAGTTGCGCCCGGAGGCCGATAGCTGGTTCCATGCCTCGCAGGGCGCGCTGCTGTCCGACCTGCAACTTACCTGGAAGGCCCGCGCTGGCCTGCGCCAGGGCGACTGGCCGATGGTGGCCGAGGCCGTCGACGCGATGAGCCCCGAACTCGCCCGCGATCCGGCCTGGCGCTACTGGAAGGCTCGCTCGCTGGCGGTGGCCGGCGACCTGGATGGTTCCGTCGGCCTTTACCGCGAACTGGCGGGCGAACATAGCTTCTACGGCCTGCTGGCGGCAGAAGAACTCGGCAGCACCGCGCTGCGCCTGGGCGAGGCCTACCAGCCGAACGAGGAGGAGATCAAGCGCATCTCTCAGCATCCCGGCCTGCAACGCGCGCTGCTGCTGTACCAAATGGACTGGCGCGCCGATGCGGTGCGCGAATGGAACTGGTCGCTGCGCAACCTGGACGACCGGCAGTTGCTCGCCGCCGCCGAACTGGCCCGCCGCAATGAATGGTACGACCGTACCATCAGCACGGCCGACCGCACCAAGCAGCTCCACAACTTCTCGCTGCGCTTCCTCAGCCCCTACCGGCAGGTGATGAAGGACCAGACCGCCAAGATCGGCCTCGACGAATCCTGGGTCTACGGGCTGATCCGGCAGGAAAGCCGTTTCGTGCAGGTCGCCAAGTCGGTGGTCGGTGCCGCCGGCCTGATGCAACTGATGCCGGGCACGGCGTCCTGGATCGCCAAACGCATCGGCCTCGCGGGCTACAAGCAGAACACCCTGCACGACATCGACACCAACGTGCTGCTCGGCACCAGCTACCTGCGCTATGTGCTCGACAGCCTGGGCCACCCGGTGCTGGCCACCGCCGCCTACAACGCCGGCCCCGGCCGGGCGCGCGCCTGGCTGGCCACGCAGCCGATGGAAGGGGCGATCTATGCGGAAACCATCCCCTTCGACGAAACCCGCGACTATGTGAAGAAGGTCATGGCCAACTCCATGTACTACGCCGCCTTGCTGGGCGATCCGTACATGAGCCTGAAGAAGCGCCTGGGCGTGATGCCGGCCCGCGCGGCCGGCAACGTCGAACCGACCGGCGCGCCAGGCGGTTGATGCCGCGACGGAGGCCGTCCGATCTCAGCTAGCTGGATTGGACGGCCGTTGCCGTAGCGCCCGTGCCTGCGACGCGACCAGTAGCAGTCCGCCCGACACCGTCAGCACCACAGCGGGCAGTGACAACGTGGCGGCCACTCGGCCCAGCAGGAAGGGGCCGATCAGGCTGCCCCCGGAGCCCATGCTGGCAACCCCCGGGATGGCGTCTCCGCCCAGCCGGCCGGCTGCCGAAAACGCCAGCGGGAAGGTCGCTGCCTGCCCCAGCCCGGTGATCACCAGCGCCACTAGCATCATCGGTAGCGAATTCGCCCAGACCGCCAGGGCCAACGCCAGCCCGGCCATGGTCGCCCCCGTGCTGACCAGCCTCACCGGGCCGAAGCGCTCGGCAAAACCATCGGCCAGGAAACGCCCGACCATCATCGCGCCGGTAAAGCCGGCCAGCCCGAACGCGGCAACGCTTTCGCTGGTGCCCAGCGCCCGGTGCAGGTAGAGCGGAATCCAGCCGTTCAATCCCCCCTCCGCGATTGCGGCACATGCCGTCAGCCCACCGATCGCCAGCACCGGACCGGCCGGCAACGCGAACCCACGCGTTGGCTCCGCCTGTGCCTTGGCCGGCATCAACGGCCGCGCGGCCAAGCGGAAGCACAGCAGGATCAGCAGGCCGACCAGCAGCAGGTGTGCCCGCAACGGCAAGCCGGACGCCACCAACACGCCGCTGACCAGCGCCGACACGGTCGTCCCCAGGTAGAACACCGCGTGCAGCCTGCCCATCATCCGTTGCCCGCTGTTCGCCTCCAGCTGCGCGGCCTGGCTGTTGATGGCGGTATTGATGGCATTGAACAGGGTGCCGTGCACGAACAGGCCGACCAGCAGCCCCGGCAAGCCGGGCAGCCAGCCCAAGGCGATCAGCCACAAACCCTGCGCGGTTCCGGCTCGCCGGATCAGCACCTGGCTGCCCCAACGGGCAAGTAACCAGCGGTTCAGCGGAAACGCCGACAGGCCGCCCAAGCCCAGCGCAAACAGCACCCAGCCCCACTCGCCGTTGTCCAGTGCGTACATGTCCTGGAACGAAGGCTGACGGGCGAACAGGGTATTGGCGACCACGCCGAAGGCGATAAAACAGGCGGTCAGAGCCAGCAGGGTCCGGCGTGACGCAGGGGCGGTAGTCATGGCGACAGCGACTTTCAGTGAAAGCTTGTGAAAAATTCTACTGCGCAGCCTTGGCGCTATTCTTGCGCGCCTAGTCGAGTGGCCATGCAAAAGCTTGCTGCGAATTTTCCCAAAACGCGGGGACGGCACGTTGGCGCCGGGGGAGGGCAGGTCCAGAGACCGCAGGGCGTTGCGCCAGAACGATCTGGAATGTTAAGCGAGCCGGTCCCGGTTGGGGAGGGTGAAACGGGCCAATCTCATCCGGAGAGAGGCGATCCGGAGAGGGGCCGCTTCAGCCGCGGGAGGACACAGCAATGCCCGCGAAGATCAGCGCAATGCCCGCCGCGTGAAACAGGTGCAATTGTTCGCCCAGGAACAGCGTCGACAGCAGCGGCACGAACACCGGCATCAGATGGATGAACTGCCCGGCTCGGGCTGCACCCAGCTTGGCGACGCCGTGGTTGTAGAAGAGGTAAGCCATTACCGACGGCAACAACCCCACGTACAGGACCGCCAGCAGGTGCGGCACGGTCACCGTCAGCGTCCGGCCGGACAGGGATTCCAGCAGATAAGCAGGGCACAACACCATCACGCCCAGCACGATGGTCGCCATCAGCAAGGCCATGCGGTCCAGCCCCGCCGGCAGGCGCCGTAACAGCAGGGTGTAACAGGCCCAGGACAAGCCCGCCGCCAGTACCCACAAGTCGCCCGGATTGAAGCGGAATTGCGCCAGCCGCGACGGCTCGCCATGGCCCACCAGCATCAGCACGCCGAGCAGGGAGACCAAAATGCCCGCAATTGCGATGCGTCCCAGGTGTTGACCGAAGAACAGCGCGCCCAGCAGCAGGATCAGGATGGGAATGAAGGCGTTCAGCAGACCGGCGTTGGTCGCCGGCGTCGACTGCAAACCCTGGTAGGCCAAGGTGTTGTAGCCTGCCACGCCGAACAGGGCCAGCGGCAACACCGTGCGCCAGTGTGTCTTCAGCAGCGGCAGGGCGGCCAGCATGCGGCGCCAGGCAAAGGGCGCCAGCACCGTGCCTGCCAGCATCCATCGCCAGAACGACAGGGCCACCGGCGGCAGGCTGTCGTGCATGGCACGCGCCAGCACGAAATTGCCCGACCAGAACAGGGTGGTCAGAACCAGCAGCAGATAGGCGAGTCCCTTGCCGTCCTGTGACGGCGCGGGCCCGGAACTCATCGGCGCAGGCTCCGCGGCCGCTTGCCGATGCTGATACCGAGTTCGATCGGCTGGTTGTTGCGCAGCAGCTTGAGCGTGGCATCGCTACCCGGCTTGAGCCCAGCGATCACGTCCAGCATCTGGTAGGAATCCTTCACCGCCTTGTCGCCGATGGCGGTCAGCACGTCACCGGCACGCACGCCAGCCTTGTCCGCCGGCCCGTTGCGGACTACGCCGGCGATCACCACACCCTGTTCGATGTCCAGGTTGAAGGCACTGACCAGTTCGGGCGACAGCTCCTGCACTTCCACGCCGATCCAGCCACGCGTCACGCTGCCGGTCTGGATGATCTGCTCCATCACGTTCTTGACCGTGGTGGACGGGATGGCGAAGCCGATGCCCTGCGAACCACCGCTCTGCGAATAGATGGCACTGTTGATGCCGATCAGGTTGCCACTGGTGTCGATCAGTGCACCGCCCGAGTTGCCGGGATTGATCGCGGCATCGGTCTGGATGAAGTTCTCGAAAGTGTTGATGCCCAGGTGGCTGCGGCCCAGCGCGGACACGATGCCCATGGTCACTGTCTGGCCGAAGCCGAAGGGCTGGCCGATCGCCAGCACCACGTCGCCCACCTTCACCTCGTCCATCTGGCCGAAGCGCACGGCGGGCAGGTTCTTCTCTTCGATCTTCAGGATCGCCAGGTCGGTATCCGGGTCGGCACCGCGTAGCGTCGCCGCATAGGTGCGGCCGTCGGCCAGCGCCACCTTGATCTCGTCGGCGGACTCGATCACGTGGTTGTTGGTGATGATGTAGCCATCCGCGCTGACGATCACGCCGGAACCCAGGCTGGAGGCCGGTTCCGAATCGCCATCGTTACGGTCGCCGAAGAAGCGGCGCAGCACCGGATCATCCAGCAGCTGGTTCTGGCGGCGTACGGCCTTGGTGCTGAACACATTCACCACGGAGGGCACCGCGTGCTGTACCGCATCACTATAGCTGCGGGCACCACGCAGGGCCGGGACCGAACTGGCCGTTTCGCGGATGGTGACGACCGGGGCCGCCTGTGGATGCC
>CBIHQA010000282.1:0-5682 GCA_966211475.1 uncultured Neisseriales bacterium | reverse complement strand
GAATGCGGGCCACCAGGGAGGCGCCGTCGTCGTGCTCCACCAGGTTACCGGCGCAGACCACGTAGTGATCGTCGTCGTCGCGGCCGATCACCACGGTGGCGGAGGATTCGATGTCCGAATAACCATGCTGCGCGGCGTAGTGCCGAATGTTCTGTGCCAATTCGATGTAGACCGAGAATACGTCGGTCGCCGAGCCGGGGGGGGCGTTCTCGCCCTGCAGGTAGTTGCGCAACGCGTTGCCGATCTCTTCGATCAGGCTGCGCGAAAACGGCCCGTTGAAGCAGAGCATGATGCGCTGGCTGTTGTAGCTCTGTCGCATCGCAAACAGGTCCGGCAATTCCATGTAGGCCCTCCTGGATACTGATCTTGTCGAAGCGGACGGCCGCGTTCTGGTGCGCCATTTTCCGCTGGTCAGGCGAATTCTTTGCTGATTGCCGTCAACGACGCATCATCTTGCCACCACCGCTACGGAGCGGTTGCGTTCGTGCCCCCCTGTTCCGTCGGCTCAGCACTACTCGAACCGGAACGCCAGCAGGGTGATGTCGTCACGCTGGGCGTGGGTCCGCTGGTAGTCGCCGAGGGTGGCGGTGAACGCCTCGACCTGTTGCGACAACGGCATGCTGGCGTGCTGTCGCAGCATGTCGGCAAACCGCGTATTGCCGAACCCGAAGCCGCGTTCACCGCCTGCCTGGTCGAGGAACCCGTCCGTGCTCAGGTAGAAGGTGCTGCCCGGGCGGAACGGCATGGTGTGGTTATGGTAACGCCCCACCCGCTTGTCGCCCAACGCGCGGCGGTCGCCCTTGAGCTCGCCGACTTCGTTGCCGTCGCAATGGTAAAGCGAAATCTTGGCGCCCGCGAACGTGACCTGCCGGGCACGGGTGTCGACGTAGGCGAGGCCGACATCCATATTGGTCGCCAGCCGGTTGTCCTGCTGCGCCTGCTGGAGCATGGCGCGCAGCTTGCCGTCCGCCCGGGAGAGGATGGCCGCCGGGTCAGAGAGACCCACCTCGTTGATGGCAAGGTCCAGCGCCGCATGCGCCAGCATGGTCATGAAGGCACCCGGCACGCCGTGGCCGGCGCAGTCCACCACGCCAATCAGCTGCCCTTCGTCGGTCGCGCGATAGATGTAGAAGTCACCGCCCACCACGTCACGCGGGCGCCACAGTACAAAGTGGTTCTCGCCGAGCGAGCGCAGCAGCTGGCGGTCCGGCAGCATCGCGCGCTGGATCAGGCTGGCGTACTCGATGGAGTCACCGATCTTCTTGCGCGCGGCCTCCATGCTCTGGTTGGCCTGCATCAGCGCGTGGGTGCGTTCCTGCACGCGCGATTCCAGCTGGGTGGTGTGGTCGCGCACCTGTTGTGCCATCACCGAGAAAGCATGGGTGAGCTCGCCGATTTCGTCCTGCCCGTCCACCGGCAGTTGCCCGCTGTAGTCGCCGGCGGCGATCCGCCGGGCGGAGTCCGTCAGCCGCAGCAGCGGTCGCAGGATCAGCCGGTTGACCACGTAACCACCAACCAGCAACAGGGTCGCCAGCAGCGCCACGCCGGCCAGCAGCAGCGGCCACAGCAGGCGCGGCGCGATCACGGTGGCAAGCGAGGGATTAAGCGCGGTCAGCGCGTACCAGTTGAGTTCCGGGATGGCGACCAGCGCCATTAGCTGCGGCTTACCATCGAAGCGGGCATCGAACACCTGGGCGCCGCCTGGGTTGCTCACCGCCGCCTGCATGGCGGCGTGCAGGGCGTCGGCTCCGGCGCGGTCGAACAGGCGGTCGATCTTCTTGTCTTCCGGCACCTGGCGCGAGCCGGCGTTGTTCATGGAGATCAGCCTAGCGTCCGGGTGGGCGACGATCGCCCCCTGCGCATCGACGATCATCGGGGTGAATCCCGCGTCGGCCTGCCCGACCGCGTCGCGCAGGAAGGTGGTCAGATCGAGCCCGGTACCAGCGAGGCCGATCTTGCCGGCGCCGTCGCGCATGATCACGTTGAACCAGATCTTGGTCAGGTGCAGGTTGACGTCGTAGTCGACGTTGAGGTTGAAGCGCTCGGTGTGAGTCATGGTCGAGAAGTACCAGGCGTCGGCCGGCTTGCTCGGGTCCAGGGTGTAGCGCGGCTGGTCGCTGGGGGCGGACTTGCCGTCGTTGAAGTAGTAGTGGTGGCTCAGGTCAGAGATGACGAACCAGGAGTGGTCGGCGAAGCTCCGCTGGTAGCCGGCCGCTTCGCGGAAGAACAGGCTGCGCTTTTGCGGATTCGCCTCGTCGTGGATCCACTCCCGCACCACTTCGGAATCTGCCAGCCGCTGGGCCAGCGCCAGTTCGCGCGACACCGGGGCGAGGATGCGCTGCTTCTGCAGCAGCGTGTAGTTGCGGACCGAATCCGCCCCGAAATGCTCGCGGATGCCCTTGAGCGCCTGCCAGCCGATCCAGGCTGCGAACAACACTGCCACACCGCACGCGCCCAATAGCGCAAGAACGGACTTGCCGCGCAGTCCCAGCCTGGTCATACCGAGGGCTCCCTGAGTGGTGCTTCGGGCGAGCACCGCTGCTGTATGTTTGTGTCGTCGTGGCGGATGGAGTTGGCGGCTGCGGTGCGTCGCCGCAGGTTTTTCGCCGGCCATCCGGGGGCTAAGTTTACCCCGCCCGGTATTGTGGGTATTTGACTGCCGGCTGGCAATGCGCACGCGGCGGATGCGCCATTCGGGCGATAAGCCCTCGTCCAATTAAGATCAAATAGAAATAACAAACAGTTTTTATATTACTTCACAGAATTAACAGACTCTCCCTATAGTGGGTTCAACAGCCGGACCCGCAGCCCGGATTCAATACGGGCCAGCCCCCGTCCGGCGCGACCCCATTCAATGAACTACCGGGAGGTTTGCTGTGAACGCTCTGCTCATCGGCGCCGATACCCTCGGCAACATTCCGCAACTGCTGGCTGCCTACGATATCCGCATCGCCCGCCACATCACCGGGCGCAATGCCTCGCATCAGCGGCGGCCGCAGCTCCCCAAGGACACCCAGCTGCTGATCCTGCTGACCGACTTCCTCGGTCACAACGTGATGCGCCACTTCCGGGCAATGGCCCAGGCCCGTGGCGTGCCGGTGGTGGCTTGCCGCCGTTCGGTCTGCTCCTTGCAGGCAGGCTTGCAGCAGGAAGGCCTGGCGGCGCGGCATCCGCTGGCCGATACCCGTCACTGAGGCTAGCCGCCGTCCCTCTGTTCGAATTGCTGAATTGCCTCTTCATCCCGTCGCCCAAGGGGGCGGCGGTTCCACCCGCAAAGGAAATCCGTATGTCCGTCCGTCCCCTGAAACTGTCGGCAGCTTGTGTGGCTGCCGCCCTGCTCGGCCTGTCCGCGCTGCCGGCCGCCGCCGCGCCTGCCTCGACCTGGTGCGCCGCCGGCAAGTCGGTGAAGTTCGCCGGCTTGAACTGGGAAAGCGCCGCCTTCCTGACCGAGCTGCTGCGGCTGGTGGCCGAAAAGGGTTACGACTGCCAGACCGAGGCGATCCCCGGCAATACGGTGACCATGGAAGCGGCGCTCGCCACCAACGACATCCAGGTGATCGCGGAGGAATGGATCGGCCGTAGCGAGGCGTGGAACAACGCCTTCCAGGCCGGCAAGGTGAAGGCGCTGGGGCATTCCATCGTCGGCGCGTCCGAGGGCTGGTATGTGCCGGACTACGTGATCAAGGGCGACCCCAAGCGCGGCATCAAGCCGCTGGCGCCCAAGCTGAAGACCGTTGCGGATCTGCCACAGTACAAGAGTGTGTTCCAGGATCCGGAAGAGCCTGCCAAGGGCCGCTTCCTGAACTGCCCGACCGGCTGGAGTTGCGAGGGGGTGAACAGCCAGCAGCTCAAGGCCTACAAGCTGACCGACAGCTATGTGAACTTCCGCCCCGGTACCGGTGCAGCGCTGGATGCGGAGATCGCGTCCTCCTACCAGCGCGGCAAGCCGGTGCTGTTCTACTACTGGGCGCCGACCGCACTGTTCGGCAAGTACAAGTTTGTCCAGATCCAGGAGCCGGCCTACAACGAGGCATGCTTCAAGACGCTGGCCGACAAGGACAACGCCAACCCATGCGGCTCTGCCCGGCCCGGCGCCACCATCCAGGTCGGCGTATCCCGCGCGCTGAATGATTCGGACCCGGCGCTGGTGGCGCTGTTCAGCAACTTCAACGTGCCGATCGAGCTGCTCAACAAGGCGCTGGCGGACCAGGCGGAGCGCAAGACGGAATGGCCGGCATTGGCCCGCGAATTCGTGCGCCAGCACCCTGAAGTGGTGCGCAAGTGGGTGCCGGCGGATGTCGCCCGCAAAGTGGTTTCGGCGGCCGGATAAGTCCCGTCCGACTAATTTGCAAGTCTTCGGGTGGGCTGTGACCTTGCGTCGCGGCCCGCCCTTCCAACTTGCTGTACGCGATTGAAAAGCATCATTGTGACTTGCCGCCGGGGCGAGTATAAAAAGCACTTCGGCCGCCCCGTACACCCCGTGTACGCCAACGCCCCGAACCGGATCGGGGCGCATAACCACAATGACCGCGGCTAATCCAAGTAGGTAAAAACAGATGGATAGAGGCGATACTTTGATGATGACCGGCGCCGAATGGCGCAAGCTGGACCCGGACTGCAAGACAGTCGACGAACGGGGACAGCACTGGTTGTTGCAGAATACCAACGGACGTCCGGTGCTCTGCCCGGTGCGGATCGTAGCTCCGCAGAAGGCGCTGCCGGAGCGGACCATCGACAAGGCGGCCGGTCGCTGAAGACGGGCCGCTCGCCTCGACCTCCCAAACAGACATTCCCCCCTCCGACTGAACCGCCCGATCCAGCACTACGCCAGTCTCCGTAGGTTGGGGTGAGCCTGCGCACCCCAACGGGGCCATGTTTCCACGTCACATCGTTGGGGTTCACACGCTCACCCCAACCTACAGGGACGCCTGATTGGCGTTCGACCATTCCCGCAGGTAAGGCCAGGGATAAATGCCCCGGTCGTGGCCATCGTTGAAATGCAGCCGCACGGCGTAGTGGCCGATCGGCGAGCAGTCGGACAATTTCACCTCCCCCACCTCCACCGATCGTCCCGCGCGGCGGGCGGCTTCGCACTCCGCACAGCGGCAGGCGCGGCGCAATGCGGTCGCCGACAGGGAGACGGATTCGTCCCCCCAGTCCAGTGCCAGCCCGTCCGGGTGGCAGGTCAGGCCTTGCGGGCTCATGCCAGCCGCACCGCCTGGTAGATGCTCTCGCGGGCGAGGCGAGCCGCCTTGCGCACGTCGGGGTCCGGGTCTGCTTCGACGACGGCCAGCGCCGGCAGCGCGTTGGGGGAGCCGATCTCGCCCAGTGCGATCACCACTTCCTTACGCAGATTGCTGATCTCGTGCGCCAACAGGCTGGCCAGCGGGGCGATCGCACCGGGCTGCTTGAGCCGGCCGAGAGCGCGAGCGGCACGCAGGCGTACCTGCCAGTAGTCGTCTTCCAGCGCGTTGATCAGCGCGGGCAAGGCTTCGGTCAGGTGCAGCCGGCCCAGTGTGCCGGCGGCTTCTTCGCGCACCGCCCACGCTGAGTCCCGCAAGGCGACCTGGAGAGCGGGTTGCGCCTGGGCGGCGTCGGCGTAGCTCAGTGCGCCGACGGCGGCACGGCGGACGTCGGGATGCGGATCGTCAGCGGCCAACCGGGCGAGTGTCGGCACGGCGG
>CBIHQA010000281.1:0-5683 GCA_966211475.1 uncultured Neisseriales bacterium | reverse complement strand
GGCCAAGTCGCACAGCTTCTTCACCGGCCAGACCCCGGTGATGAAGTACAACCGCCAGTTGATGCAAGCCATCCTGTGGGACCGCATCAACATCGCCGAAGTGGTCGGCGTGCAAATCATCTCGCTGGACCAGGCCCCCTCCGGCTACGCCCAGTTCGATGCCGGCGCACCGCAGAAATTCGTGATCGACCCGCACTCCCTGCTGAAGGCGGCCTAAGTCACGAAGTCGTACCGCAGTACCGCCCCGGCCCCGGCCGGGGCTTTTTTACGCCCATCGCGGCCCATCACTGCGCCAACGCGACCGGATCGCGCCTCTTTTCCGGACGACTAGCCCCAGGCGGCTCCGCACGGGATATTTTCCGCGATATTTCCGCCACAAATACCGCGCCGCCGTTTGACACATCCCGCTGAAACCCTTATAGTACGCGCCTCACCGCTTCTGCAGCGGCGAAAGCAGTTCCGGGGTCCCCATCGTCTAGAGGCCTAGGACACTACCCTTTCACGGTAGGTACCGGGGTTCGAATCCCCGTGGGGACGCCAGCATCTCTCAGTGGTGGACGTAGCTCAGTTGGTAGAGTCCAGGATTGTGATTCCTGTCGTCGTGGGTTCGAGTCCCATCGTCCACCCCATCCCTGCATCAAATCCCTAGATTCAAATACCCCGTCCTGACAAAGGCGCCGACCTCGTCGTCCGTCATTGCATTGGTCATGTCCGACGAGCGCGGATACAGCCTCTGTAGGCTTTGCTCCACCGCTGGCCATTCCCAAGGGCCTGGTAATCACTCCAATCTTGCTTCGCCCCGCAAGTCCTCCTCTCCGTTCGCAAGAGCGTTTCTTCATTTTCTTGGAATAGTCATTCCAACTAGAATTGGCAGATCAGCTCGCTTGTTCAGCTCCACCCGCAACGGAACATCATGTCCACCCTCAATCCCTATCAACCTCCACAAGCTGCGGTCGATCACGACACGCAAGCTGACGCAACCGTCTCGAAACTTGAACTCGCCACGTTCGCCCGGGCAGCCTACTACGAGCGAAAATGGGCCGGTGCAGCCATCGGTAATTTCCGCCTCGGCTTCAACTGGAGCGCAGCACTACTCGGCGATATGTGGCTCTGCTATCGCAAGATGTACTGGCTAGGATTTACCTTGTTGTTGCTCCCGACAGCGCTCACCCTGATTTCGGAACTGATTGCCACCCGTGCCGGCTATCCCCTGAATCACGACGAAGCACTCGCACTCTATTTCGTGATCGCGGGGCTGATCCGCCTGGCTCTCGGCCTCTTCGCCAACTACCTCTACTACCGCGTCGCCCTGTTCGAAATCGCCAAGATCGACGCCGATAACCTGTCCAACGAAGATCACTTGCAGCGCATCCATAAAGCGGGGGGCGGCAGCATGGCAGGATTTGCCGCCGCATGGATCGTCAATGCCGTACTGCGCATTCTTACCTTGTAGCTTCTAACTTGACCCCAAATACGGACATACGATGACACGCGATCCCGGGGAAGTTCTCAACAAAGCACGGCTAGCATTTCATCTCCGTGAGTATCCGGAGGCGTTGGAGCACTATGAATACTTCTTTGACCACGCGCTCGACGAAGACCCCTCCTCGTTTTACGGTGTTCGGCTGTCATACTGCCTAAGCGAATGGTTTGACCTCGGTACAAACTACCCTCCCGCACTCGAACGGCTACGGCAAAAAAGGGATTCGGCGTTGAACTCACTAACGCTAACGCGGAATCCTGAGCGCTTTCACGACTATGTCGCGATTTGCCAAGCACTCAACCAAGACAGCAGCCCAGTTCAAAGCTTCCTACATTTCCATTTGGAAGACCCGACACTTGCTCGTGAAATCGTTCGTTTCATCTGGGACAAGCTGGTTTAAACCTGCCATTGGCAGGCCTGCTCAACATACCTTCCAGCACCAAACGAGCAATATCGACTCGCACTCGCAAAATTTGACCAGTCCATGGAGATTTGCAAGGGCAACCCCTCTTTTGGCGGAGAGGAATTCCAGGTGCAAATAGAAGGCTGGTACATAAAAGATGTGGCTAACCTATTGCTCGTTCTATTGCATAGCAACCGCCAGCCGGAAGCCAAGGCCCTTGAGGAGGTCGCGTCAGCAGATATGGCGATACGTGGATATACCAGGCTTATTCAGCGTATCAATGAGCTGGTTAAACCATAAGTCGCTGCATTTTCCAGCCCCCTTACCCCTTTTCTTCGCCATGCCTGCATGATGATCTTGGTAAGATGCCCATATGGCTCCTGCAAGGAGCTATATGGCAGAGTCCACCACAACTAATCAGTAGCCCTCCATTCTCTATCCTGTAATTCACACATGCGCCGGAAGCACTACCTCGGTAGGAGGTCATGCACATCGATGAAACCGTTTCTTTGGATTCCCGGACGCGGTAGTGACCCAATAGCGCTCTCTCGCTTGCGCTCTCGTATCCCCAGACCCCGCGAACCGATGGGCGAAGCCTGGTTTAACACTGACAAACGGCGGATGTATCCCGAACTTCTTGGGGACCTGAATACCCTGTCAATACCGCAGTTACAGGACGTACTAACCGAAATTGCCAGCGGCAACTGCTGTTTTGGTCCACATGAGGAATGGAGCGCATGGTTCCACTACCTGCTCGGTGCACTACTACCACGCAGCCATGAAACGCATGTTTCCGGGCTTCTGGAACATCTGATCACGGCATTCATCACCATCTACCCAAACGGTTTGCACGCAGTTCCCTATCCTGAATTCCGTGATGACGTGCTGCTCACCCTGGGCCAGTGCATGATGGAGCCGGGCTGCTGGGATGAAGGACAAATTGTGATTGGGCGGCTGCTACACCGATCCAATCACAATCCCAACCAGGTCTGGTGCTGGTGGGATGCAAGCGGCGATCTATCCTCCTCGCTTTGCTTCTGCCTGAAGTACCTCCCTGAAGCGCAAATCGCCAATTGGTTCCGCTCGGTGCTCGCAATCCCCTCCCCCCATTGGCGCGCGCAACTCGTCGTCTGGCTGGTGGGCGCGCATGAATTGTTACACGGTCGACTGAGCTGGCCAGCTGATCTGCCAGAATCGAGCTATCCAGCTATCAGCTGGCACTGGTCACACTATCTGAAGGACACTCTGGCGACTCATGACCAAAGCGGCGCCCCCTCAATGTCCGCCATGCTTCCCGACGCCAATCGCCTCGCGGTGCTTGAAGTTTTGCGCCGCGACTTGACGCGAAATCGCTATCAAGGATGGCTTGCCTCCATCAACGAGGTTTGCTGTCTGCAAAGTGAACTCGGGGATATTCCTCAGCACTTCGAGCAGCTCTACCTCTAGTCGGCTACCCACCTAAGTTACCCGAACTTGCGGTCACCACTGCAGCCAGCAGCGTTCCCTCCGGTCAGGTATCTCCCCCACTGTATCGAACAGATTTAGCAATCCTGTAACCATGGCGTCATGACGCTGCCCCAAGATTCGCTGGCTTCGGACTTCGGTCCGCACTCTCGAATCATCCAAATTAGGGGAAGTAGCCAGCATGACGCAGAATCATGATGAATCCCGCCGCCGCGCGCTGAAGCTGTTGTCCGGTGCGCCGCTGTTGCCGCTTGCCACGGGTAGTGCCGTGTCGTCGCTGTTTGCCAGTGGCGACGTGATGGCTGCGGCTGCCAAGCGCAAGGTGTCCTCCGTGGCGTTCTCGCACATGGCTGCGCTGGACCTGGGCGAAGCCGCTGCGATGGCGACCACCACGGTGCGCTCCAACCTGATCGTGAACTATGTCGACGGCGGCAAGCAGACCTATGCGCTGCAGTACCAGCCGTTCTTCGTGACCGGCGACATGGTGCCGGACGGCAAGGGCGGCACGGTGCTGGCGGGTGGCTACTACGACATCAATAACCGCCCGATCATGGATACGTCGGTGGCTGGCAAGGAACGCCAGTTCTTCTCCGACTGCCCGGATGGCAGCTCGCTGCTGACGGTGCCGGGTGCCCATGTGAAGGGCGTGAAGGGCAAGCCGGTGTTCGCCGTGGTGCAGTTCGAGTACACCACCCGTGACCAGGGCCAGAACGGTATGTATGGCCAGTTGCCCTCCCCCATCGCCGTGCTGACGCTGGACCAGGACCCGAAGACCGGCCACCTGAAGCTGGTGAAGTACCACAATGTGGATACCTCCGGCGTGCATGGCTTGTGGATCACCTGTGGCGCCAGCCTGTCGCCCTGGGGCACCCACCTGTCCAGTGAGGAATACGAGCCGGACGCGACCGCCATCGCCTCCAACAAGCAGTTCCAGTCCTACAGCAAGAACCTGTTCGGCGATGCCAACAAGGCCAACCCGTACCACTACGGCCACCTGCCGGAAATTACCGTGCATCCGGACGGCACCGGCTCGGTGAAGAAGCACTACTGCCTGGGCCGCATCTCGCACGAGCTGGTACAGGTGATGCCGGACAAGCGCACCGTGATGATGGGGGACGACGCCACCAACGGCGGCCTGTTCATGTTCATCGCCGATCGTGCGGCGGATCTCTCTGCCGGTACGCTGTACGTGGCCAAGTGGAACCAGACCTCCGGCACCGGCCCGGGTGCGGCCAACCTGACCTGGATCAAGCTGGGTAGCGCGACCAGCGCAGAAATCGAAGCGCTGGCCAACCGCCTGACGGCCGCCGACATCATGGATGTGAAGACGGCCGACCCGAACGACGCCAGCTACAAGAAGATCCCGTACAGCGGCAAATTCAACTGGGTGAAGCTGATGCCGGGCATGGAGAAGGCCGCCGCCTTCCTGGAAACCCACCGCTACGCCGCGCTAATGGGTGGCAGCCTGGGCTTCACCAAGATGGAAGGCACCACGGTGAATGCCAAGGACAAGATCGCCTACTCCGCGATGTCCTACATCCAGACCAGCATGCTGAACGGCTCCGGCGACATCAAGGTGCAAGGCCCGAAGGCCGGCGCGGTGTACACGCTGAACCTGAAGGGCGGCCAGGCCGACCTGTCCGGCGCCGCGATCAACAGTGAATGGGTGCCGGTCGACATGGCCCCGCCGGCCGAGCTGATCGGCGAAGACCTGTCCGGCCCGGACTTCCTGGGCAACCAGGCGCATCCGGACAAGATCGCCAACCCGGACAACATCAAGTTCTGCGAACACCTGCGCACGCTGTTCATCGGCGAAGACAGCGGGATGCACGTGAACAACTTCCTGTGGGCGTACAACGTCGACACCAAGCAGTTCACCCGCATCCTGTCCTGCCCGGCCGGCGCGGAATCGACCGGCTTGCACGCGGTGGAACCGATCAACGGCTGGACCTACATCATGAGCAACTTCCAGCACGCCGGTGACTGGGAATCCCCGCTGCATGACGTGGTGAAGCCGACGCTGGACCCGCTGGTACGCGCCAACTACAAGGACCGCTTCGGCGCCTGCGTGGGTTACCTGACCGGGATACCGGTGGGGGTGTAATGCCGCAAGCCGCCCGGGGTTGATGCGGGGCGGAGGGAAATGACATCGCCGGTGGTTGGCCCCTCTTAGGAAGGGTTGGCCACCGGCGATGTGTTTTTGGGGGCGCTAGATCCGGGCGTAGCGCAAGCCGTACGGAGCCAACCGCCCCGTCACGGAAAGGTGTGCTCGCGCAGTTATGGTGGCGTCGAAGCCGGCCCGGGCGGATTGCCTTCATCCCGCAGCTCACCCG
>CBIHQA010000280.1:0-5686 GCA_966211475.1 uncultured Neisseriales bacterium | reverse complement strand
CACCGCCTCTGTCTGCAGTTCAGCTACCAAAGACCGCGTTCCACAGCGCGAGCACCGCGTCGCGTTCGTCCTCGCGTTGCCCGTCGGGGACGCGGTTGTTGTCCTGGCCGGCGAGGCGGAGCTGGTGTTGCTGGCGGCGTAGCTCGCGGTAGGCGCTGCGGGCGGCATTGGCGACGTTGGCGGGGATCAGACCGAGGTCGCCGGCGGCTTTCAGCAGGGCAATGTTGCCGCTGTTGCGTGTCAAGACCGGATGGTCGTGAGCGAAGGCGAGCACCAGGTACTGGACGCAGAATTCGACATCGACCAGGCCGCCGGCGTCGTGCTTGACGTCGAAACTGCCGACGTGGGCGTGCTTGGCGTCGCGCATTTTCTGGCGCATGGCGAGCACTTCCTGCTTCAGGGCGGCGGTGTCGCGCGGCCGGGCGAGGACGGCGAGCTTGATGTCGTCGAAGCGTTGACCGATGGCGGGGTCGCCGGCGACGAAGCGGGCGCGTGTCAGTGCCTGGTGTTCCCACACCCAGGCGGATTCCATCTGGTAGCGCGAGAAGGCGTCGATGCTGGAGACCAGTAGACCGCTTTCGCCGTTGGGGCGCAGGCGTAAGTCGAGCTCGTAGACGATACCGCCCGGCGTCGGGGTGGACAGCCAGGTAGACAGCCGCTTGGCGAGCCGGGCGTAGTTTTCCGGCGCATCCGGGTGATCGTCGTCGTACAGGAAGATGATGTCCAGGTCAGTGGCGTAGCCGAGTTCCTTGCCGCCCAGCTTGCCATAGCCGATCACGGCGAAGCGCGGCTGGTCGGTGTGGCGATTGCGGATGTCCTGCCAGCAGAGCCGCAGGGTCGCCGCCAGCAGCACGTCGGCCAGGTCCGACAGGTGGTCGCCGAGCGCTTCGATGGTATGCATGCCGGCCAGATCCTGTGCCACCAGCCGGAACACTTGGGTGTGATGGAAGTGGCGCAGCGTGTTCATCAGCTGCTCGGTGTCGCCTGCAACTTCGGCAAGGGCCGCATCCAGCTCCGCCGTCAGGCTGTCGCGTTCTGGCGGGGTGTAGAGCACGCGGGCGTCGAGCAGTTCGTCGAGCAGGATGGGGTGGCGGGTCAGGTACTCCGATACCCAGGGGCTGGCGGCGTAGAGCGTGGCCAGGCGTTGCAGCACCTGGGGGTGTTCCGCCATCAGCGCCAGGTAGGATTCGCGGCGGCCGACGGCCTCCAGCAGGTCGAGCAGGCGCAGCAGGGTCACGTCCGGATGGCGCTGCTCGGCGGACACCGCCAGTAGCGGCGGCACCAGACTGTCGAAACGCTTGCGGCTGCCGCTCGACAGTTGCTGGTAGCGGGCGCCGCGACGCAACTGGGCCAGGCGCTGTGCTGTCCCTGCGGGGTCGTGGTAGCCGAGGTTAGCCAGTGCATCAGCCACGCTGTCGGTCTGTTCGGCGTCTTGCCAGACCGGATCGAGCGGGTGGCCAGCGTCCTCGCTGGGTGCGACGAAGACATGTTCGAAATGCCGGGTGACCCGGGCACGATGGTGATCCAGCGCGGTGCGCAGGGCCTCCCAGTTTGGACAATTCATTGCCCGGGCGACACGACTGCGCGCATCCGGGTCGGACGGCAGCATTTGGGTCTGTTGGTCGTCCAGGTATTGCAGTCGGTGCTCCAGCCGGCGCAGGAAGTCATAGGCCGCCAGCAGTTCCGCCACGGCGTCGGGGCTGAGCAGGCCCAGCCGTCCGATTTCGGCCAGGGTTTCGCGGGTGCTGCGCAATTGCAGCCGGGGCGTGCGGCCGCCGCGGATCAACTGGAAGATCTGCGCGACAAATTCGATTTCCCGGATGCCGCCGGGGCCGAGCTTCACGTCGTCGGCCTTGTCGCGGCGGGCCACTTCGCGGCGGATTTGCGCATGCAGGTCGCGGATGGCGGAATAGGCGCCGTAATCGAGGTATTTGCGGTAGACGAAGGGACGCACCAGCTCCATCAGGCCATCCGCGTCGCCGGTGATGGCCTTGGCCTTCATCCAGGCGTAGCGCTCCCATTCCCTGCCTTGGGCGATCAGGTAGTTCTCCAACATTGCGAAGCTGACCACCAGCGGCCCGGCGTCACCGTGCGGACGCAGGCGCATGTCGACACGGAACACGTAGCCGTCTTCCGTCACGTCGTTGAGCGCCCGGATCAGCCGTTGTCCAAGGCGGGTGAAGAATTCCTGGTTGGACAGTCTGCGCGGACCGTTCGTCTCGCCCGCTTCCGGGTAGACGAAGATCAGGTCGATGTCGGACGACACATTCAGTTCGCCGCCGCCAAGCTTGCCCATGGCCACCACGATGAGGGTTTGCGGCTCACCACTTTCCTCGCCGATCGGCTGGCCGTGCTGTGCCACCAATTCCGTCTCCAGTGTGGTGAGCGCGGTGCGGATGGCGAATTCGGCGATGGCACTGATGCCGCTGACCACTTCGTCCAGCGGAGCGAGCCCTGTCAGGTCCCGGGCCATCAGCGTCAGGGCGACCTGTTTCTTCAGCGTACGCAGGCGCCGGCTGAGCGTCTCCGGGCCGACGTCGGCGCCATGTAGTGCCCAGAACCTTCCCAAGGTGGATAGGTCCAGCGGCCGGCCCAGCTCGGCCGCCACCTGCTCGCCGAGGACAGGTTCCGCGTCCAGCAGTCGGCGGGCGTAATGGCTGATCTCGGTGGCGAAGACGAGGGCGGATGACATGGTCGGCTCGACAGGGAAGGGTTCTGGAGATGAATACGGGCTGAACAGTACAGCCGTACGACGGCTGAGCGGGGCTTCATTCAATGTTAAGCTACTCATCCTTTCGTCCGAAAGGACCGATTGAACTTCCGTCAGGCGGTGCATGAACGAGCTTGCCCGGATTCAACGGTAAAAAAATGGAAAAAATGGTGTTTGAAGGGCGCCCGTCCTTTCGAACACAGTAGTATGGCGATAGGATTTGGATATCGGCAGTGGTTTGTCTGCCGGTGTCGGCCCCCGACGATTTCTGTTTACGCCACCCAGGCCACCACCACCCCCAGCTGACCATTCAACGTGTCCGATCTGCCAGAGTCCCAGCCGCCTGCCGTATTCCGCTCCCGCCGGCGGTTACGCACACTCGCTTGGCACGGGCTGCGGTTCCAGGCGCGCTGGCTGTGGCGCCTGCTGCTGCTGGCGGTGTTCGTGGTGGCGGCGGTGGTGCTGGGGCTGCGCTACTGGCTGCTGCCGCGGATCGATGAATACCGGCCAAGGCTGGTTGCCGAGCTGTCGCAGGCGCTGGGGGCGCCGGTCACGCTCGGACCATTGCGCGCGGATTGGCAGGGCTTGCGGCCGACGCTGGAGCTATCCGACCTGGTCGTGTCGGACCGCAGTGGCCACCCAGCCATCCGTCTGGCCCGGCTCAATGCCTCGCTATCGTGGTGGACGCTGCTCACCGGCCAACTGCGCTTTGCCGAAATCGAGCTGACCCGACCGAACCTGCAGGTCCATCGTTCTCGCGACGGCACGATTTCGCTTGCCGGCATCCCGCTGAACCGGGGGCAGGGTGGCGACAACCGCTTTGGCGACTGGCTGCTGAGCCAGGGCAGCATTGTCGCGAGCAACGCCCAGCTGTCTTGGGTGGACGAAATGACCAGTGCACCGCCGCTGACCCTGGACAACGTCAATCTCGTCACGTCGAACCGCTTCCGCCGTCACCGGTTTGCGCTGGTCGCCCATGCGCCCAAGGAGATCGCGTCGACCCTCGATGTGCGAGGCGATCTGGTCGGCCGCCATCTGTCCGAGTTCGACCAATGGCACGGCGACGTATTCGTCCGCATGGATTATGTGGATGCCGAAAAACTGCGGCCCTGGCTCGCAGGCGGCATCGTGGCCAAGCAGCTCTACCCGGAACAGGGGCGCGGCGGCGTCCGCGCCTGGTTGACGGTGGCAGATGGCCGGGTGTCGGGCGCGACCGTCGACCTGGCCTTGTCCGGCGTGCGGACCCGGTTAGGCGAAAACGTACCGCTGCTGCCGCTCGACCGTATGACCGGGCGACTGAACTGGAGCCTGTCCGCCGACAAGCTGAACCTATCGACCCAGGCGCTTCACCTGGACGTGGCCGGCCGGCCGCCGGTGCCGCCGCTGACTGTCTCGCTGTCGCTCGATCGCGGTCCGGGGCTGCGCATTGAGGGCGGAAAGCTGGCAGCACCGTCTTTGCAGATTGCACCGCTAGCCAGTCTGATCACCTACCTGCCCCTGCCGCCGGACTTGAAGGAACCGGTATCCGGCCTGGCACCGCGCGGAGAGGTGAACGACCTGAATCTGTCGTGGCATGGTGCGGATCGCCTGACGGCCTACGGCTTGAGTGCCCGCTTCAAGGGGTTGGGTGTGGCGCCTTACTTAAGAATGCCGGGCTTGTCCGGCGTGGAAGGTCGCATCCGGCTGGACCAAAAGGGCGGGGAAGCCGAGTTGTCCGCCCACGACCTGACCTTGCGCTACCCGGCCGTCTTCCCTGGTCCGCTTGCCACCCAGAAACTGGACGTGCGCGCCGACTGGGCAGCGGAAGGCGCTGCCGACAAACCGGTCTGGAAGGTGAACCTGCGCCGCATCGCCCTATCTGGGCCGGAGGTCACCGGGGAGCTGGGCGGTACCTACACCTCTGAACCGAACGGGCCGGGGATCATCGACCTGCAAGGGCAGGTCAACCGCGCCCAGGCACAAGCCGTCTGGAAGTACCTGCCGCTGGTGGTCGACCCGGCTGCTCGCGAGTGGCTGAAGACGGCGCTGACGGCAGGCGAGGGCGTCGACGGAAAACTGACTCTGCGTGGCCATCTGGCGGGCTTCCCGTGGGACAAGGACCCGAGCGGGCTGTTCCGCATCACGGCACGGGCGCAGGGCGTGAGAATGGCCTACGCGCCGGATTGGCCCGCTATCGAAGGCATCGACGGCAAGATGCTGTTCGAAGGCAACCGGATGGACATCCAGGCGGAACATGGCCGCGTCTACGGGGTTCAGCTGGGCGCGACGACGGCGAAGATATCCGACCTAGAGCATGCCGAACTGCTCACCGTGGATGGTTCAGCCCATGGCGCGACGGCCGACTTCCTGCGCTTTGTGCGGGAAAGCCCGGTCCACAAGGCAGTGGGGGAATTGCTGGATCAGTCGCAGGCAAGCGGCAATGGCGTGCTCAAGCTGGGGCTGAAAATCCCGCTGGCGAATGCCGAGAACACCGCCGTCCAGGGCGAATACCAGCTTGCCGACAATACCCTGCAACTGGGCGAAGGCATTCCCAAGCTGGACAAGCTGAACGGCCGTCTGCTGTTTACCGAAAAGAGCTTCACCGTACCGGGCGCCCAGGCCTTGGTGCTGGGCACGCCCGCGCGAATGACCGCCAGCACCGACGCGTCGGGCGCGGTGCACTTCGATGCCAATGGCCGAGCCACAGCGGCCCAATTGCGCGACAGCTTCGATCTGCCCTTCGAGCGCGCCATGCAGGGCGAAACCGACTGGCAGGCCAAGATCACCCTTAGCCAGCAGCATGCCGACCTGCAGGTCAGCAGCAGCCTGAAGGGCATGGCGCTGGATCTGCCTGCACCGATGCGCAAGGCGGCCACCGATTCGGTGCCGTTTACACTGGCCCGCAACCTAGGGACGGATGGTCGTGCCCGCTGGCTGGTGCGCTACGACAATCTGCTGGCGGCGACGCTACTGCCCGGCGAGGGCAAGGAAGCAATG
>CBIHQA010000279.1:0-5692 GCA_966211475.1 uncultured Neisseriales bacterium | reverse complement strand
TGAAGCTGAAGTACAAGGAAACGGCGCGTGGCGGCCTGGCGATCAATGTGATCGAAGTGCCGGTGAGCGTCATCGAATGTTGAGGCCGCCGCTGGTTTGAGCAGCGGTTGGGCAAGGCAAGTTTTGTGTTCAAGCAGTAGATGGATCGTGCGAAGTACTCCCGGAAGGTGACGGCATGAAAAACAAATACTCGATATTCAGCCTGGTGCGGAACGCGCTGAGCTACCACGAGAACTGGCAGGCGGCGTGGCGCAGCCCGGCGCCCAAGGCGGAGTACGACGTGGTGATCGTCGGTGGCGGCGGCCACGGTCTGGCCACGGCTTACTACCTGGCCAAGGAACACGGCATCACCAATGTGGCGGTGATCGAGAAGGGTTGGCTGGGCGGTGGCAACACCGGCCGTAACACCACCATCGTGCGCTCCAACTACCTGTGGGACGAAGCCGCCCATCTGTATGAGAAGTCGATGAAGCTGTGGGAGGGCCTGTCGCAGGACCTCAACTACAACGTGATGTTCAGCCAGCGCGGCGTGCTCAACCTGGGCCACAGCCTGCAGGACATGCGCGACATCACCCGCCGGGTGTACGCCAACCGCCTGAACGGCATCGACGGTGAAATCCTGACCGCCGCCCAAGTGAAGGAAATGGTGCCGATCATCAACGACTCGCCGACCGCCCGCTACCCGATCCTGGGTGCCTCGCTGCAGAAGCGAGGCGGCGTGGCCCGTCACGATGCGGTGGCCTGGGGCTTTGCCCGTGGTGCCGACGCCCGTGGCGTGGACATCATCCAGCAGTGCGAAGTGACCGGCTTCCGCAAGGACGGCGACCGCATCGTCGGCGTGGAAACCACCAAGGGCTTCATCAAGGCGAAGAAGGTAGGCGTGGTTACCGCCGGCCACTCCGGCGTGATGGCCGAGAAGGCCGGCTTCCGCCTGCCGGTGGAAAGCCACCCGCTGCAAGCCTTCGTGTCCGAACCGATCAAGCCGGTGCTGCACACGGTGGTGATGTCCAACGCGGTGCACGGCTACATCAGCCAGTCCGACAAGGGCGACCTGGTGATCGGCGCCGGTATCGACAGCTACACCGGCTACGGCCAGCGCGGCAGCTTCTCGGTGATCGAGGGCGCGGCCGCCGCGATCATGGAACTGTTCCCGATGTTTAGCCGCGTGCGCATGAACCGCCAGTGGGGCGGCATCGTGGACGTCTGCCCGGACGCCTGCCCGATCATCGGCAAGACGCCGGTGCAGGGCTTGTATTTCAACTGTGGCTGGGGCACCGGCGGCTTCAAGGCCACGCCGGGCTCGGGCTGGGTGTTCGCGCACACCATCGCGCAGGACCGCCCGCACCCGCTGAACGCGGCGTTCTCGCTGGACCGCTTCATCACCGGCCACCTGATCGACGAGCACGGCGCGGCCGGCGTGGCGCACTAAGGGGAGATCGACATGCTGAAAATCAACTGCCCGTGGTGCGGCCCGCGCGAAGAAGTCGAGTTCGCCTTCGCCGGTGAAGCCCACATCGTCCGCCCGAAAGACACCGCGTCGCTGTCCGACGCCGAATGGGGCGACTACCTGTTCTTCCGCCACAACCCGAAGGGGCCGCACGCCGAACAGTGGGTGCACGCCTACGGCTGCCGCCGTTTCTTCAACGTGGTGCGCGATACCGTTTCCTACAAGATCCTCGCCGTCTACAAGCCGGGCGAACAAGCGCCGGAGGAATATCGTCATGGCAAGTAAGCGTCTGGCCCAGGGTGGTCGCATCGACCGCCAGCGCCCCGTTACCTTCCACTTCAACGGCCGTGCCTACCAGGGCTACGCCGGTGACACCGTGGCCTCCGCCCTGCTCGCCAACGGCGTAAGCATGGTCGCCCGCAGCTGGAAGTACCACCGCCCGCGCGGCATCGTGTCCTGCGGCGTGGAAGAACCGAATGCGATCCTGCAGGTGGAAGAAGGCGCCTACACGGTGCCGAACCCCAAGGCGACCGAAGTCGACCTGTACGACGGCCTGAAGGTCGGCAGCGTGAACGCCTGGCCGAGCCTGGAGTTCGACCTGCTGGGCGTGAACCGCGTGCTGACGCGCTTCCTGCCGGCTGGTTTCTACTACAAGACCTTCATGTGGCCGAAAAGCTTCTGGCACAGCTACGAGAAGGTGATCCGCAAGGCGTCCGGCCTGGGCGAAGCCCCGGTCGAGAACGATCCGGACCGTTATGAGAAAACCCACGCCCATTGCGACGTGCTGGTGGTGGGCAGCGGCCCGGCCGGCCTGGCCGCTGCACTGGCCGCCGCGCAGAGCGGTGCCCGCGTGATCGTGGCGGACGAGCATGCCGAATTCGGCGGCAGCCTGCTGTTCAGCCGCGAGCAGATCGACGGCAAGCCGGCCCACAAGTGGGTGTCCGACACCATCGCCAAGCTGGCAGAGTTCGAGGACGTGACCCTGCTCGCCAAGAGCACGGTCTACGGTTACCACGACCACAACTTCCTGACCATCAACGAGCGCCTGACCGACGCCCTGCCGATCGCCAAGCGTGGCGGCGTGCGCGAACGGGTATGGAAGGTCCGCACCAAGCGCGTGATCCTGGCCACTGGCGCGCAGGAACGTCCGCTGGTGTTCGGCAACAACGACCTGCCGGGCGTGATGCTGGCCAACGCCGTGTCGGCCTACATCCGCCGCTTTGCGGTGCTGCCGGGCCAGAAGGCAGTGGTGTTCACCAATAACGACAGTGCCTACGCAACCGCGCTGGACCTGAAAGAGGCCGGTGCTTCGGTAACGGTGATCGACGCCCGTTCGGGCGGCGGTGGCGAGCTGGCCGACAAGGCCAAGGCCGCCGGCATCACCATCGAAACCGGTGCCGTGGTGGCGGAAGCCGCCGGCAGCAAGCATGTGAAGTCGGTCGAGGTGATGAAGCTGGGTGCCGACGGCAAGTCCGTCTCCGGCCCGGCGCGCCGCATCGACTGTGACCTGGTCGCCATGTCCGGCGGCTGGAGCCCGGTGGTGCACTTGTCCGCGCAGTCCGGCGCCAAAGCGATCTGGGACGATGCGAAGGCCTGCTTCCTGCCCGGCAAGCCGGTGCAGGCGGAAGAATCGGTCGGCGCCGCCGCCGGTCGCTTCCAGCTGACTGACGCGCTGGAAGACGGCGTGAAGGCTGGTCTGGCCGCTGTCACCGCCGCTGGCCTGACCGCCGCGAACGTGAGCGTGCCCAAGGCTGCCACGGTCCGCGAGAAGCCAATCCAGGCGCTGTGGCTGGTGCCCGGCAAGAAGCCGGCCGGCCGTGGCCCGAAGCAGTTCGTCGACCCGCAGAACGACGTGTCCGCCGGCGACATCCGCCTGGCAGCGCGCGAAGGCTACCACTCGGTCGAACACGTGAAGCGCTACACCGCGCTCGGCTTCGGTACCGACCAGGGCAAGCTCGGCAACATCAACGGCATGGCGATCCTGGCGGACGCGCTGAACCAGACGATTCCGCAGACCGGCACCACCACCTTCCGTCCGAACTACACCCCGGTGAGTTTCGGTGCGGTGGCTGGCCGCGACATCGTCGACCTGTTCGACCCGATCCGTAAGACGCCGATCCACCAATGGCACGAAGAAAACGGCGCCGAATGGGAAAACGTCGGCCAGTGGAAGCGCCCCTGGTACTTCCCGAAGCCGGGCGAAACCATCCATGACGCGGTCAACCGCGAATGCGTGGCCACCCGCAGCAGCGTCGGCGTGATGGATGCGTCCACCCTGGGCAAGATCGACATCCAGGGTCCGGACGCGGCCAAGTTCCTGAACCTGATGTACTCCAACGCCTGGCTGAAGCTCGGCGTCGGCAAGTGCCGCTACGGCCTGATGCTGGACGAAAACGGCATGGTGATGGACGACGGCGTGACCACCCGCCTCGGCGAGAACCACTTCTTCATGACCACCACCACCGGTGGCGCCGCCCGGGTGATGACCTGGCTGGAGCGCTGGCTGCAGACCGAGTGGCCGGAACTGAAGGTGCACCTCACCTCGCAGACCGACCACTGGGCCACCGTGGCCGTGGTCGGCCCGAAGAGCCGCGACGTGCTCAAGCAAGTGGTGCCGGACATCGACTACTCGCCGGAAGTCTTCCCCTTCATGTCGTACTTCGAAGGCCACACCAGCAGCGGCCTGCCGGTGCGCGTGATGCGGATTTCGTTCTCCGGCGAACTGGCCTACGAAATCAACGTGAACGCCAACTACGGCCGCCACGTATGGGAACTGGTGATGGAAGCCGGCAAGCCGTACAACATCACCCCGTACGGCACGGAAACCATGCACGTACTGCGGGCCGAGAAGGGCTTCATCATCGTCGGTCAGGACACCGACGGCTCGGTCACCCCGTTCGACCTGGGCATGGATTGGTGCGTGGGCAAGAACAAGACCTTCATCGGTGACCGTTCGTTGACCCGCTCCGACACCGCGCGCTCGGATCGCAAGCAGCTGGTCGGCCTGAAGCCGCTCGACCCGATGGCGGTGTTGCCGGAAGGCGGCCAGATCGTCGAAGAAGGCCAGTCGCTGACCCCGCCGGTGCCGATGCTGGGCCACGTGACCTCCAGCTACTACAGCGCCTGCCTGGGCTATTCCTTCGCGCTGGCCCTGGTCAAGAACGGCCGCGAGCGCTTGGGCCAGACCATTCAAGTACCGCTGATCGATGGCCGCGTGATCAAGGCGACCATTTGCGAGACGGTGTTCATCGATCCGGAAGGGAAGCGTCAACATGCTTAAGGAAATGGAACAGACCCGCAGCAGCGGTGGCGCCAGCACCACCCACGGCCAGCCGCGCCGCGAAAGCCCGATGGTCCGCTTCGGCCTGGGCGCCCGCAGCCAGCGTACCCAGCAGGCCGGTGGCGTGACGGTGACGGAGCTGCCCTTCCTCGCCCACATCAACCTGCGTGGCGAACCGAGCGACCCGGCCTTCCTGCAAGCAGCCGAATCGGTGCTGGGCACTGCCCTGCCGCTGTCAGCCGACACCGTCGCCCAAGGCAGCAACAGCACCGTATTCTGGCTGGGCCCGAACGAATGGCTGATCGTCGCTCCCGCCGAGCAGGAACAACCCATCGCCAAGAGCCTGCGCAGCGCGCTCGACGGCCAGTTCGCCGCCGTCACCGAAGTCACCGGTGGCCAGACCGTGCTGGTCCTGTGGGGCTCGGATGCCCGCACCCTGCTGGAAAAGGGCTGCCCGCTCGACCTGCACCCGCGTGAATTCAAGCCGGGCCAATCGGCGCAGACCCGCCTGGCAAAGTCCCCCATCCTGCTGTACGGCTTGGATGACGGACGCTATCTGGTAGTAGTACGTCGCAGCTTCTCGGACTATCTGTGGCTGTGGCTGGAGGACGCCGCCCGTGAATTCGGGCTGGTGGTGGCACCGACAAGCGCCGTGGCAGGACTGGGCGGCTAACCTGTCGGTTTAATCGTAGTTTTGGTTGTTCGCTTCACTCTCTCCGTTCCACGCCCGGTGCTCGCACCGGGCGTTTTTTCTTGTCCTGGAACTCGAGATCAAAATCGCTATGAATTGCCACACTCGCTCACACTAAGTTGCCCGCCTGTATCGATGATCTTGAAATCGGGTGCCCTGAAGTAACGGCCTTCCCATCCTTCAACCCCGTTGCCCTTGGGGCGTGTTCCGAACAGAACAATGGCGTAGCATTTTCCAGACTCATCCCCCTCTTACTTGGAGTCGGTTGCAGTAT
>CBIHQA010000278.1:0-5706 GCA_966211475.1 uncultured Neisseriales bacterium | reverse complement strand
CGGGCTGGGCAGCTCGCCGCTGGTATGGGCGAACGGCCTGAAGGCTTACCTGGACGGCTATGCCTACTCCTGCACCGAGCAGCTGGTGTCCAAGGGCTTCCCGGCGCTGCTGCTGACGCCGAAGGACCAGCTCGGCCACGCCAAGGGCCTGCCGGAACTGTTCGACACCCTGCGCGAACGGCAGAACGACGACGGCAGCTTCGGCCTGTGGGCGGCCAACCTGCAGGTGGAACCGTTCGCGGCCATCTATGCCGCCCACTTCCTGCTGGAAGCGAAGGAGCGCGGCGCCCCGGTGCCGAATGACGTACTGGCCAACGCCAACGGCTGGCTGGAGCAGCTCGCGGCCGGCGGCAGCGAAGGGCTGGAAGGTGCCCGCAACCGGGCCTACGCGATCTACCTGCTGACCCGCCAGGGCAACATGACCAGCGGCCTGATCGCCACGCTGACGCAGGAGCTCAACGCCCGCTACGCCAAGGAATGGCCGCAGGACCTCACCGCCGCCTACCTGGCCGCCAGCTACAAGCTGCTGCAACAGGATGGCGTGGCGCTGCAACTGCTCAAGCGGGTGCCCTGGAAGCTGTCCGGCAAACAGGTGGCAAGCGACGAGGTCTACTACGACCCGCTGGTGCACGACGCGCAGCTGCTGATGCTGACCTCGCGCCACTTCCGCGAACGCCTGGCCAATATCCCGCCGGTCGAACTCGACCAGTTGGGCAAGACGCTGTCGACCAACCAGTACAACTCGCTGTCGGCCGCGCTGACCATGCTGGCGCTCGATAGCTACGGCAAGGCCAACGCGGGCGGCACCGGCAAGCTGACGCTATCGGCGCAGATGGCCAACAACAGCCTGCAAGCGCTGACGCAAAGCGGCGTGCTGCCGAGCGCGCCGGCCCCGGTCGGCACGCAGAAGCTGAAGTTCGAGAAGGTGGGCGGCGCGCCGGCCTACTACCTGCTGTCCGAATCCGGCTTCGACCGCACCCTGCCGGCCGGTGAACTGAAGCAGGGCCTGGAAGTGGTACGCGAGTACCTGACGCTGGACGGCAAAGCGCTGACGCAGGTGAAGGTGGGCGAGGAGTTCCTGGTCCGTCTGCGGCTGCGCGCCACCGAGCGCGACAAGGTGTCGCAGGTGGCGGTGGTCGACCTGCTACCGGGCGGCATCGAACCGGTGGTGGAACCGCCGGCCGAACCCGCCGCCGAGGCGCAAGCTGCGCAACCGCAGGACGGCGAGGCCGAAGGAGAGGGCGAAGGGGAAGGCGAGGACGCACCGGCCCAGCCGGCCTGGCAGTCGCCGGTCGGGGTGAAGGCGCAGAGCACCTGGCAGCCCTTCTACGCCGACATCCGCGACGATCGCGTGGTGTTGTACGGCACGGTTGCCCGCGATGCGGCGACCTTCGTCTACCGGGTGCGGGCGACCAATGCCGGCACCTTCCAGACCCCGGCGCCGTACGTGGAAGGGATGTACCAGCGCAAGCTGCAGGGCCGCGGCACCCTCGGCAAACTGGAGGTGGTTAAGCCGTGATTCAGCGTCACGCGGCACTTTGGCGCAAGCAGGCTGGTCCACATTCAGGCCGGACGTCCCGGCTTGAATATGGAGCCCCCGATGAAGATCGCCCTGCCTGTCTCCGCCGCGCTGATCGCGTTGTACTGCCTGCCGGCCTGCGCCGACACACTCAAGAACTTCGGCGAGGTCCGTGCCCTGTCCGACCATGCCATGCAGTCGCTCAGCCGCGCCGAACTCACCAAGGCCACTCAGCTGCTGTCCCCCTACTGGATCGGGGTCGGCGACAACGACCGCGAAGCCTTCCGTGCTCAGTTGATGGGACAGCAGAAGTACATCACCAGCCGCGCCGGCAACCGGCTGGGCTACGTGTTCCTGCGCCAGCAAGTGGTCGGCAATTCGCTCGCCCGCATCGAATACCTGGAGAAGTTCGAGCGCCACGTGCTGCACTGGAACTTCTACTTCTACCGGCCGAAGGACGACTGGCAGTTGAAGAGCGTGGCCTTCGACGACAGCATTCCCGGTATGTTCTAACGGCCGTCCGACCCGCTACGAGTTGGAACGACGCGGGGTCCGGTGACGCCCATTGGCATGCAGGCTGGAGCACGCTCTGGACCTGATTGCACCGGTGCGCCGTTTCCTCACCCGCTCGATACGCTCAGCCAGAGTCCGCCGGACTGGTGCCACCGTCCTCGGCCTGCTCGCGGTCGCCCTTGCGCTGCGCCTCTGGCCGCATGCGTCGCTCTCCGAATCCGCTCCCACCTCCACCGCCCTGCTTGCCCGCGACGGCCGCCTGCTGCGGCTGACCCTGGCAGCCGACCAGCAATACCGGTTGTGGGTGCCGCTGGAGGAGATTTCGCCGACGCTGGTGGAGGCCGTGCAGCTGAAGGAAGACCGCTGGTTCCACTGGCATCCCGGCGTGAATCCGGCGGCACTGGTGCGCTCCGCTTGGGCCACCTATGTGGGCGGCCACCAGCAAGGCGGCTCGACGTTGACCATGCAGCTGGCCCGGCGCCGTTATGGCATGGACACGCGTTCCCCCTGGGGTAAGGCCCGGCAGGTCGCCGCCGCGATCTGGCTGGAGCTCCGCTACAGCAAGCACGACATCCTGGAGGCCTACCTCAATCTAGTGCCGATGGGCGGCAACGTGGAAGGCGTCGGGGCGGCCAGCCTGATCTATTTCGGTAAGCCGGCGCAACGACTAGCGCTACCGGAGGCGCTGACGCTGGCGGTGATGCCGCAGGCCCCTGGCCGGCGCGGCGACTTCGGCCTGGCGCTGCGCAAGGCGAGGGACCGGCTGGCGGCGGACTGGCGCGGTACCCAAGTGGTCGACCCGCTGGACGAGCGTCTACTGCACTTGGCACTGCCCAATCGGGCCCGACAGGCATTGCCGTTCCGCGCGCCACACCTGTCGGATGCGCTGCTGGCCGAGGGCGCGGCCGGCACCGTGAAGACCACCCTCGACCTGAAGCTGCAAACCCTGCTGGAGCGGCAGGTGAACCGCTATGTCGCGCAGAACGGCGCACGTGGCATCCACAATGCGGTGGCGATGCTGGTCGATACCCGTGATCAGAGCGTGCGGGCGCTGGTCGGCTCGGCCGACTACTTCAACCGCGACATCGACGGCCAGGTGAATGGCACGCAGGGCAAGCGCTCTCCGGGCTCCACGCTGAAGCCCTTCCTGTATGGGCTGGCGCTGGACCAGGGGTTGATCCACCCGCTGTCCATCCTCAAGGATGCGCCAACCGCCTTCGGCCCCTTCCAGCCGGAGAACTTCGACGGCCATTTCCAGGGCCCGCTGACTGCGACCGATGCACTGGTCAAAAGCCGCAACGTGCCCGCCGTACAACTGGCGAGCCGGCTCAAGCGCCCCTCGCTGTATGACTTCCTGAAGAGCGCCGGCGTGTCGCAGATGCAGTCCGAGTCCCATTACGGGCTGGCGCTGACACTGGGCGGCGGCGAGGTAACGATGGAAGAACTCGCCACCCTCTACACCCTGCTGGCCGACGACGGCGTGCTGCGCCCGCTACGCTACCGGGAGGACGCCCCGAAGGGCGACGGCGTACGCCTGCTGTCGAAGGAGGCCTCCTTCCTGGTGCTCGACATGCTGCGGCAGAACCCGCGCCCGGACGGTTTGCTGCAAGCGATGCGCGGCCGGCGCTGGACCACCGCCTGGAAGACCGGCACCTCCTGGGGCTTCCGCGACGCCTGGACGGCCGGCGTGGTCGGGCCGTACGTGCTGGTGGTGTGGATCGGCAATTTCGATGGCGCCGGCAACCCGGCCTTCGTCGGCATCGACGCGGCGGCACCGCTGTTCTTCCGCATCGCCGATGCTCTCCCGCTGGCCCTGCCGCAGGAAATAGAGCCGGTGCGCCTGCCGCCCAAGGGTCTGCGGCGGGTGAAGGTCTGCACCGCCAGCGGCGACCTGCCGAATGCCTGGTGCCCGCAGACCAGCGAGACCTGGTTCATCCCTGGCAAGTCGCCGATCAAGGTGTCGACGCTGCACCGGCCGGTGGTAGTCGACAACCGCAGCGGCCGCCCGGCCTGCTCACCCTACGACCCGGCCACCACGCATACCGAGGTGTTCGAATTCTGGTCCTCCGACCTGCTGCGCCTGTTCCGCGAGGCCGGCATGCCGCGCCGCACGCCCCCCGCGCCAGACAGTGCCTGCAACGGTGGCGGCGAGATCGACGGCGGTGACGCGCCACGCCTCACCTCGCCGCTCACTCAGGTGACC
Organism: uncultured Neisseriales bacterium; assembly: GCA_966211475.1. Lineage (GTDB taxonomy): Bacteria > Pseudomonadota > Gammaproteobacteria > Burkholderiales > Leeiaceae > Leeia. The sequence continues at coordinate 1,471 of CBIHQA010000278.1, read as the reverse complement.
TACACCCTGCGAACCAGCAAGCCGGACGAAACCATCGCACTGCAAGCCAGCGCGGCGGCGGATGCCCGCGAACTGTACTGGTTCGTCGATCGCGCCTACCTGGGCCGCAGCCTGGCCAGCGAAGGTGGTCTGCCGTGGCGGCCGGACGGCGGCGGCTGGCACACCATCAGCGTGGTAGACGACCGAGGGCGAAGCGCCAGCCGGGATGTGAAGCTAGAATTCGCTCCATGATCCGGCTGTGTTTGCTCTCATGATCCTGCGTCGCCTGCTGTTGCCGCTGCTCTGCCTGGCCCTCCCAGCCTTTGCTGCATCCGCGCCCTCCCCCGATGACGATCCGCCGTCCACTGCGCCACGTTACTGGACGCGGGTGCTGGCAGGCGGCAAGGAACTGGCCTTCCTCGGCGATATCCGCAGCGGTGCCGCCGACGCGCTGGAACTGGCGTTGACCGAGCATCCGGAAGCAAAAATCCTGCACCTGCGCAGCGGTGGCGGTCTGCTGACGGAAGCGGTGAAGATGGCCGCGCTGGTCAAGGCCCGCGCGCTGGACACCTATGTGACCTACGGCTGCTACAGCGCCTGCACCATGGTGTTTGCTGCTGGCAAGCATCGTGAAGCCTTTGAGACCGCGGAATTCGGCTTCCATCGCACCGGCGTCAAGGGCGTGCTCAAGCGCGACCCGCTGGAAGAAAGCGACACCCGTGGCGAGATGGAACAAGCCGGTGTTCCCGCCAGCCTGCTCGACCGCATCTACAAAATCCCGCTTGAGCAGATGTGGACCCCGACACTGAAAGAGCTGCGCCGGGCCGATTTCCTCACCGGTATCACCCACGGCACCAGTACCGGCTATGCGCCGCTGCCGACCATGGAGCCGGAGGAGATCGACGCGATGCTGCAGAACGAGCCCTTGTACCGGCTGCTGCAGGTGCACGAACCCGACCTGTACGACCGCTTGCGCAACACCGCGCTGGAGGACGCCGGCAAATCGGTGACGATGCGCACCTTTAACCGGGACCTGAATTTCGTCCTCAACCAGGCGATCGAACGCTGGCTGTCCCGCGCCAGCAACGAAGACCTGGCCGAATACGCCCAGATCCGGCTGGAACAGATGAACCCGCCGAACGAGTCGACCGAACCCGGCTGCGACCTGTTCGGCTTCGGCAAGAAGGAAGGCGGGCTGTCCATCCTGTCCAACCGCGAGGACAAACGGGAGGTCCGCTGGCTGGAACACATGCTGGAGCATGCATTGCCGACGCCGGTCGTGGTTGGGCTGCGGACGGAGATCGCGCTGGATAGCGTGATCGACAACGCGGCGGCGGAGGGCAAACTGGACCGCAAGCTGTTGACCAAGGCGGGCCGGGACGCGGCACCGGACAAAGCCGCGATCTGCAAAGCGACGGCCTCGCTGTACGAGGCAGTGCTGGCGCAGCCGGAACCACAGCGGTTTCAGTTGTTGCGGGCGTTGTTTGTGGAG
>CBIHQA010000277.1:0-5732 GCA_966211475.1 uncultured Neisseriales bacterium | reverse complement strand
CCGTCGGTCAAACCAGCAAAGCTTGCTTTGCGCCCTGTAGTTGATGGATTTGCTGCTACTGCTAGCAGCCAGAGTCAGGGTGGCGCGGATGGGACGAGGGGAAGAGAGAGGAACCCATCCGCGCCGGCCCACCCAAGGTGTAACGCAGCTGCCGCCTGAGGAGGGACGCATGATTCCTGGTGAAATCCGGCCGCTCGACGGCGAGATCGAACTCAATGCCGGCCGACGCACGCTGATGGTGGTGGTGGCCAATACCGGTGACCGGCCGATCCAGGTCGGGTCGCACTATCACTTTTTCGAGACCAACGACGCGCTGGTGTTCGAGCGACAGGGCTCGCGTGGCATGCGGCTGAATATTCCGGCTGGTACGGCGGTGCGTTTCGAGCCGGGGCAGACCCGTACCGTGGAATTGGTCGAGCTGGCGGGCGACCAGGTGGTGTATGGCTTTGCGGGCCGGGTGATGGGCTCGCTTTGACACGGTACTGAGGCGCACTGGTAGCCCGGACAGCCGCAGGCTGGCCGGGGAGGGCGAGGGCCATTCACACCGTGTTCCCCGGCCGCAAAATCGCGTCCGGGCTACGGGATCGTTTGACAAGTTTTGTGGGACGACCAGGGAGGTTGCCATGAACGTGCTGATCGGTTGTGTGTTGGCATTGGCGAGTGTGCCGTTGTTATGGCTGATGCAGGCGAAGCGTGAGCGGACCATGGCGCGGATGGTGACATCCAGGCGGCGCTGAGGCCCGCAAGCAGATTGGAAGATTTGGAAGATGGCAGGCGGCTGACCGCCTGGTGAATAGACCGCTTACCCTGAAGGAGACGCGGCATGGCCCGCACGATTTCCCGTCGCGCCTATGCGGACATGTTCGGTCCCACGACCGGCGACCGCGTCCGGCTGGCCGATACCGAGCTGTGGATTGAGGTGGAGCGGGACTTCACCATCTATGGCGAGGAGGTGAAGTTCGGCGGCGGCAAGGTGATCCGCGACGGCATGGGCCAGAGCCAGCGGCTGGACGCCGAGGTGATGGATACCGTCATCACCAATGCGCTGATCGTCGATCACTGGGGCATCGTCAAGGCCGACATTGGCATCAAGTACGGCCGCATCGCTGGAATCGGCAAGGCGGGCAACCCGGATATCCAGCCGGGGGTGACCATCGCCATCGGTGCGGCGACGGAGATCATCGCGGGCGAGGGGATGATCGTCACCGCGGGTGGCATCGACACGCACATCCACTTTATCTGCCCGCAGCAGATCGATGAGGCGTTGATGTCCGGCGTGACCACCATGATCGGTGGCGGCACCGGACCGGCGACGGGGACGAATGCCACCACCTGCACGCCGGGCGCTTGGCACATGGCGCGCATGCTGCAGGCGGCGGATGCCTTCCCGATGAACCTGGGTTTTACCGGCAAGGGCAACGCCAGCCTGCCGGGGCCGTTGGACGAGCAGGTGAAGGCGGGCGCCATCGGCCTGAAGCTGCACGAGGACTGGGGCACCACGCCGGCCGCCATCGACAACTGCCTGAGCGTGGCGGACCGCTTCGACGTGCAGGTGGCGATCCATACCGACACGCTCAACGAATCCGGTTTTGTGGAGACCACGCTGGCCGCGCTGAAGGGCCGGGTGATCCACACCTACCATACCGAGGGCGCGGGCGGCGGCCATGCGCCAGACATCATCAAGGCCTGCGGGCAGCTGAACGTGTTGCCGTCGTCCACCAACCCGACGCGGCCGTTCACCGTGAACACCATCGACGAGCACCTGGACATGTTGATGGTGTGCCATCACCTGGACCCGTCGATCCCGGAGGACGTGGCGTTCGCCGAGAGCCGCATCCGGCGCGAGACCATCGCGGCGGAGGATATCCTGCACGACCTGGGCGCGTTCTCGATGATCTCCAGCGACAGCCAGGCGATGGGCCGGGTGGGCGAGGTGATCACCCGCACCTGGCAGACCGCCCACAAGATGAAGTTGCAACGCGGCGCGCTGCCGGGCGACCCGGTACGGGCGGACAACTTCCGGGTGAAGCGCTACATCGCCAAGTACACCATCAACCCGGCCATCACCCATGGCGTGGCGCACGAGGTGGGCAGCATCGAGGTGGGCAAGTTTGCCGACCTGGTGCTGTGGAAGCCGGCCTTCTTCGGTGTGAAGCCGAGCATGATCCTGAAGGGCGGCGCGATCGCTGCCGCCGTGATGGGCGATGCCAACGCCAGCATCCCCACGCCGCAGCCGGTGCATTACCGGCCGATGTTCGGCAGCTTTGGCGGGGCAAGGCATGCGACCAGCCTGACCTTTGTATCGCAGGCCGCGCTGGAGGATGGACTGCCGGCGCGGCTGGGGCTCAAAAAACAAGTGTCCGCCGTGCGCGGCATCCGGAACCTGACCAAGCGGGACCTGATCCACAACGACTACCTGCCGCACATCGAGGTGGACCCGCAGACCTATCAGGTGAAGGCCGACGGGCAGCTGCTGTGGTGCGAGCCGGCTGAGGTGTTGCCGATGGCGCAGCGCTACTTTCTCTTCTAAGTGCTTATCCCAAAGGGGAAACGCATGAACCCGATTGCAGTGCGTGACGCGACCGCCGACGACCTGTCGGCCATCGTGGAGATCTACAACCAGACCGTCCCTGGCCGCATGGTGACGGCCGACCTGGCGCCGGTCACCATCGCGCAGCGTGAAGACTGGTTTGCCGAGCATTCGCCGGCCCGCCGGCCGCTGTGGGTGGCGGAGCGGGATGAGCACATCGAGGGCTGGTTGTCCTTTCAGTCCTTCTATGGGCGGCCGGCCTACGATGCCACGGCGGAAGTCAGCGTCTACGTGGACGAGCGCTACCGCCGCCGCGGCCTGGGGCAGCTACTGCTGGACCGGGCGATTTCGCAGGCACCGGCGCTGGGCATCCGCAACCTGCTGGGCTTCATCTTCCTGCACAACGAACCCAGCCTGGCGCTGTTCGAACGCTTTGGCTTCGCGCGCTGGGGCACCCTGCCGGAGGTTGCGGAGCTGGACGGGATGCGCCGTTCGCTGGTGATCGTCGGTCGCACGGTGGGATGAGCATGCTGCTGCTGACGCAACGCCGTGCGCCGGGTTCGCCGGAAATCGACCTACCGCTGACCTACGACCTGCGCGAAAAGAGCCGCCATCGCCTGACGTTGGCGGACGGGCGTGAAATCGGCTGGCTGTTCGACCGTGGCCGGCCGCTGGCGGACGGCGAAGTACTGGCAGCCGAGGACGGCATGCTGGTACGAGTGGTGGCCGCGCCGGAGCCCTTGCTGCACGTGACCTGTCCGACGCCGACCGAGCTGGCCCGCGCCGCCTACCACCTGGGCAACCGCCACGTCGCCTTGCAGGTGGGCGAGGGCTGGTTGCGCCTGCTGGATGACTACGTGCTGGCCGACATGCTGCACAAGCTGGGCGCCGACGTGGACAAGGTGCATGCGCCGTTCCAGCCGGAATCCGGCGCCTATGGCGGCGGCCATCATCATGGTCACCGGCACGACGACCCGCAGTTCCGCTATGCGCCGAAGATGCATCGCTATGCGGCGGTGAAGCGGCCTTGATCGCGGCCCACCTGCCGCTGCTGCAACTGTTGCGGCTGGCCAGCCCGCAGTTGCCGATTGGCGGCTACAGCTACTCGCAGGGTATGGAATCGGCGATCGAGCACGGTTTGGTGACAGATGCCGCGACGGCGTCGCGCTGGGTGGGCGATCAGATTTCGCAGGTGCTGGCCCGCTACGAATGGCCGCTGCTGGCCCGCATGCTGACGGCGGTGGAGGCGGGCGATCCGGCGTTGCTGGGGGACTGGAACGCCGACTACTGGGCCAGCCGGGAGACGCTGGAGCTGCAACGCGAAACCGAACAGATGGGCAACTCGCTGACCAAGCTGCTGCGGGACTGGCCGGAGGTCGAGATGGACCTTGGCGATTGGATTGTGGCGCTGGACCCGCCGACGTTGCCGGGCTCCTTCTCGCTGGCTGCGCACGCGCTGGGCGTACCCAAAGAAGCCGCCGTGTCCGCCTATGCCTGGGCCTGGCTGGAAAACCAGGCGGCGGTGCTGATGAAGGCGCTGCCGATGGGGCAGGTGGCGGCGCAGAAGATGCTGTCCGGGCTGTTACCGACGCTGGCGGAGGTGGTGGCCGGGATCATGGCGGTGCCGGACGAGGCGCTGTCCGGTTTTGCGCCGGGGTTGGCGATGCTGTCGGCGCAGCATGAGACGCAGTACAGCCGGTTGTTTCGCTCCTGATACAGGCAATGGAAAAGCCAAGCTGCCCCCTCTCCCTTGAGGGGAGAGGGTTGGGGAGAGGGTGAAAAGCGACGTCGTTCCTCTTGCCCTCAAGCGAGCAAAACAGCCCGCGTTAGATTGAAAACACCGCACCAAACCGCAACAAGGAATCACCCATGATCAAGCAACCCCTTCGCGTCGGCATTGGCGGCCCGGTCGGCTCCGGCAAGACTGCGCTGACCCTGTCGCTGTGCCGTGCGCTGCGTGACACCTACCAGATCGCGGCGGTCACCAACGATATCTACACCCAGGAAGACGCGCAGTTCCTGGTTCGGCACGAGGCGCTGACGCCGGACCGCATCATCGGTGTGGAGACCGGCGGTTGCCCGCACACCGCCATCCGCGAGGATGCGTCGATCAACCTGGAGGCGGTGCAGCAGTTGGCCGAGCGCTTCGGCAACCTGGACGTGGTGCTGGTGGAGAGCGGGGGCGACAACCTGGCGGCGACCTTCAGCCCGGAGTTGTCGGACCTGACGCTGTACGTGATCGACGTGGCGGCCGGCGACAAGATTCCGCGCAAGGGCGGGCCGGGCATCATGAAGTCCGACCTGCTGATCATCAACAAGATCGACCTGGCACCGTATGTGGGGGCTTCGCTGGAGGTGATGGACCGTGACGCCCGCAAGATGCGTGGCGACCGGCCTTTCCTGTTCACCAATATGAAGACCGGCGAGGGCCTGGGCGAGGTGGTCCGGTTCATCGAAACCCGCGGCATGCTGAAGGCGGATTGAACGGCGCCGGCCCGATATCAGGCGATGTTGTCTTTCGAGGGGTAAATCCAATGCGCAAGTTACTGACGGTTTTGCTGGCGGCCGTGCCGTTGGCTGCGTTCGCCCATCCGGGGCATGAGGTGACGGGAGCGGTTGCCGGCTTTGTCCATCCGTTCAGCGGGGCGGATCATCAACTGGCGATGCTGGCGGTTGGCTTGTGGGCGGGGCGGCTGGGTGGGCAGGCGCGCTGGCAACTGCCGCTGGCGTTCGTGGCGACCATGGTACTGGGCGCGGTGATGGGAATGGCCGGCCTGAGTCTGCCTGGCGTGGAAACCGGTATCGCGGCGTCGGTGATGGTGTTGGGGTTGATGCTGGCGTTAGCAGTGAAGCTGCCGGTGGTGGCGAGGTTGGCGCTGGTGGCGGGATTCGCCTTTCTGCATGGTTTGGCACACGGTGCTGAGCTGCCGGCCGGGGCAGGGGCATTGTCTTACGTGGTGGCGTTTACGGTGGCGACGGCGATATTGCATGGCATCGGGCTGTTTGCCGCTGCACGGCTGCCGGCGCGTTTCCAGCCGGCGTTGCGCTGGGTGGGGGCCGCGATCGCTTTGGCGGGTGGTGGGATGGTGATCGCCTGACTTTCGGCAAGCCGGCTACCGAATTGGTAGCCTGGACGCCGCAGGCGGCCGGGAAACGGTTCTATCAAGGAGAGGCGGCGCCACCCCGGCCGCCTGCGGCGTCC
>CBIHQA010000276.1:0-5741 GCA_966211475.1 uncultured Neisseriales bacterium | reverse complement strand
GATGGTGGGCGCCGACGACGCTGTTTCAGCATTTGAGTAGCAAGTCATGCTCAACACGCCTTCAGTGGGCACGGAACCGTCGAGGTCCACTGTCGCTGGTATCGACAGCCACTTCGGATCTTCCGAATCCGAAGCCAGGAGGGCATATGTGGAGTCCGCGGGCTCAAATGGCGCGATGGCGATCGACGGAACTACTGCGGTACAGCCGGACGACACCATGGAAGATGTCAACGACGTCGTGGGTGTCGCAGCCGGAACAGGGCAAAGACGGGTCAGGCTCTTCGACGCATTGTTGATCACCCATGCCACCTCGCCGGACGCGACCGGCTTGATGACGCTCTCGGAACCCACATCCCGCGTGCCGCCTCGCAGGTTGAATCGAATTTCGCCGGCCAGCAGTTGGGCTGCTGTTTCCGTGCAGCCAGAGATCGAATTCAGCGACGCAGACGTCGAAGAACTGCTGACCGTGCAGTAGTGGGTAATGACGCCGGTGGAGTTATTGAACACCCACGCCACAGTCGAATTGGACTCCACCGGTTTGAAAATGCTTTTGCCGTCGCCCAGGTCGTGAGCCCGACCAGGAATAGTCGGATGGCGTGAATTTCTTCTACCCACTGGAGTCAGTGGCTTCTCTGCTCTCACAAGTCCCGATAGCATCGGATCCACCCGCGCAAGCAGGTCATGCATGACCACTCTTCGTTCTTCGCCGGTGCGGTCGCGCCACGTAACGACAACATAGGTCATCAGGCTGCGATTGTCGGCAGTCGCATTGTCAGGAGCCTGTGAGACGGTCCTTGCTACCGTGAAGGTCGCGTTGTCGCCTGCCACCGTGCTCGGGATCGTCCCGATTGGAATGGCGTCGAATTGGGCCTCTCCGGAGCCGGCATCCATTCGAACCGTTTCGATCTCCTGTTCAGCCAGGCGCGTTGCTTCGTTGCGCTGCTTTGACAGGTCGGAGTTGATCCGGAGCGTTTGCTGAACACCGACGATAGCCAGCATGCCAAAGGCCATCACGGCCATGGCCACCAGAGCTTCGACAAGGGTTGCCCCTCGGCTTCTGCGGAGCATGTTGCGCTTCATGTCAGCTCTCCAGGGTCCAACTGCCCGGAATGCGGACAAACGAGCCGTAGCCCTTATGGATCTTCTGCACGATGTTTCGGTTGTAGGCAATAGTCGCGGCGCCGGAACCCGTGTAGCCGCCGCCGACGATGATGGCGCCGTTCACAGTCCCACCGGTCGCAGTCCAGTCGAGGTTGCCTTCGACGTACAGCACGCCCTTGAAGGCAATGGGCGCCGACACCGTGACGTTACCGCTGACAACCAGCATTGTCGGAGTTGCATCAGAGCCGATCGCCGCGGTGGCTGACGCGGTATTCAGATCAAGATCGCCATCCACATAGATTACACGTGTGGGGCCCTTCGCCAGCTCTGGCACAACATTGGCAGTCGAGTTGCAGCCACCTCCGCAGTCGATGCGCACGGCCGCCGGTTGTCGCTTGTACTTGTCCGCGGGCATTCCAAGCGACTTGAGAAAGAAGTCGCTTGGGGGAATGCCGCTTAGGTCAGCGTCGGACTCTGATGTCGCGCTCGCCGTGCTTCCCGCGGGGCCTGCTACTCTCACTGTGACTGGAGCGCTGATTGTTCCTCCGGCATGTAGCGCGAGTCCAGTGAGTGAATCGGGATTGATCACTGTCAAAGTGCCCGCCGTTTGATTGATTGAACCAGCAGCGGTCAGCGCGGCGGAGGGTGCGACAGGCAGCGCGCTGATCAGCCCGAGCGACAAGCGCAGCGTGGTCATGGAGTCGACCTGTACGTAGCTCTTGTGGATTTGACCCGGCCCCTGGGGATCAATTTCATTGACGTGGCATGATCCAAAACTGTTCACGTTCGATGCCGTGACAGTGCCTGACCGCATGGAGTTGCAGGCGCGAATCTTGAGCGCTATGGCTCCCGGTGAGCTGTCCGCGAACTTCACTGCGAACGTGGGTTCCTCGCTGTTCGCGACGTCAAGCTGCGCTGGCGGCGTTAGGATCGGGCAACTGCACACCCAGCCTCCACCGTCAGTGCCTGAGCAGGAAGGTTGGGCCTGGATATCACCTGCTGCCACAGGCGTGCCAGCAAAAATTGTCGGCCAGGTTCTCGGCTGGAATCTTCCATCCGGCTGGACTGAGAGATACCGTGTCCTGAAATCATCAGTCGCTCCAGCGCTCGTGCATGTTGTCCCGACGATGCCGCCATTGAGCATGGAGATCGTCCAATCAACAGCCGCATCGGCCGCTGCCAATGATCGCGCCGTGCGATAGCTGTTGGCCGAAGTGCGTTGCTCGAAGACCAGGTTGCGGTTGGTGTAGGCAGCCACCATCGCCATGATGAAGAACAACACCATGACGACAGCCAGAGACGCGGCACCGCGCTGGCCGTCCCGTTGCAAAGATGGGGTCATAGACACACCTCGTCGTTGCGGACTCGCACTGCGGTGTTTAGTGCGCGTTTTACGCGCGGGTCATGTGTGGCCTGTCCCTCCATCCGGAGTTGAATGACGCGAGTAACGATGCGAGCAAAGCCACAGCCAGAAGTGCTGGGGCATGGCGTCGTGCCACATGTTGCCGTCGGAAGGAATACCGTTGTGGGCGGAGGAACTGTGGCCGTAAAGTCGGTGATAGAGACAACATCACCGTCGGTGAGCGGTTGCCAATTGCCCCTGCCCAACTGAACCTGGATGACGCCGCCATTGCGTCTGAAACCCTTGAAGTCGTTATCGTCGGCCGGGTCTGCGGGATTAGCGGTGCGATTATCGCTGGATTCGGCAACAGCAGAGTACGTATACAGCAAAGGATTTCCGACATTCAGCACACCGGCAGGGCTGTAGCCAATCGATAAGGGAGATGTGCCCACGGCGGGGAGTTGATCGGCGTGGAAGCTGTACCCACTTCGCTTGATGTCGCGCACGATCACATCCATGGCTGTTCGCATGTCTTGTTGGATTTGCGTTTCCAGCAGAAGGCGACGGTTGTCCGAGATCTGGTTGGTGGCCACCATCGCGGCGCCTGCCAACACGAAAAGGCCAACTGCGATTCCGATCAGGAGTTCGACAATTGACAGGCCATGCGCAGGCCGGACAGTGCGGTGGGAGTTCATCGCGATGCACTCATGGACATGGCTTGTAGCCGGTGATCCGGGAATTGGCAGGCACGCACACGGTTGGGTGCGGCAAGCCATCCGTCGTGACGATTTTGAGCTCTTTGCCGGTTCCGGCAGTCACGAGGATCTGGATGCCCGTTCCCTCATTGACAAGCATCGAGCCAGGCTGGTAGAGCTCAAAGCTGGGTCCAAGAATGGACACATCGCTGCCGGCGGGCAATGTGAATGTCTTGATTTCTGTGTGCTGAGGCGCAATTGAGCAAGCGTGTCCTGGTCCTAATGCGCAGTCGCAGTATGGGGGCGGGGGATTCGAAATCGGAGATCGGAAGATTGTGTAGCACCCGTTGCCTGCTGTGTTGCTGAACAGGACAACGACCGAGCTGTTGCTGCTGAGGGCATCAGAACGTGCGAAACGCAGGTCCGTGATGATCTCGCCGGTGGTGGAAACGACCCGTTGCGACACCATCCAGGATCTGAGCGAGGGAACGCCAAGACCGAGCAACGCGGCACAGATTGCCACGACGACCAGTAGTTCGATCATCGTGAATCCGCGCAGTCCCACGTGCAAGTTCGGCTTCGTCATTTAGACCAACATGCTTCCGCGCTGGTTGAGTCGTACTTCAGCTTCCCACCTTCCGACTTCATCGACAGGAAGGCGCACTGGGTATCTGCTGTCTGTGAGCCTGCCGCATCGGCCCTGATCGTGTATTCAGAAGCAGCACTCGCCGCAGTCGCGGGGAGTGTGACGGAGAGCGTGTAGTAGCCGTTCGGCGTTGTCGCCGGAACCTTAAGCCCTGTGTTGCCTAGATCATCGGTGTAGGAGGAGTTGTTAGCCCGCCACTGCTCTTGGGCCTGCTGGATTCTCGTGATGAAGTCAAACGCCTCGGACCGCCGCGACTTCCGCACCGCTCCCATGAAACTCGGGTAGGCGAGCGAGGCGACAATGGCCAGGATGGCCACCGTGATCAGGACCTCGATCAAGGTGAATCCCCTGAGGCGCTTCATTGGTCTTCTTCAGTGTGTGGACGGGATGCCGAATGTTGTCACCGGGCAGGAAGGGGGCCCAGCAAATGGCTTACCACTTGTCTGGTGGCGGGGTCCGTTCGTCGTGGCCCCCCAAGTTTGTGGGGCCTGACTAGCACTAGCAGGCTCGAGTGCCGAGGACCCCGTCGGGCGAGCACGAGCGGGTACGACCCATGATGCTGACGATCTGATGGATGGTGGCTGAAGATGCCTTGAGGTTGAAGGTGGCCGCAGGCGTCACTGTACCCAAACGGGGGTTGAACGTCAGCGTGGTGTTCCGGTTGAGCAGCTTCACGATGCCGTCCTTCGGATACGCGGAATAGCGCAACGTATCGGCATTGCCGCCATTGCACACCGGCCCGTAGTCAGTGGTGCACGTGCATGCGTCTGGCTCGCCCGTGTGCATCACGTAGCAGGCGCCTTCAGGTGCCGTGCGAACGGTCAGATGGACTGGCACGTTGTGTGCCACGGCATGTGATCGGGCGTACTGGATGTCGGTCTCGAGCTCAGCTGCGGCGGACAGCAGGGCCTGACGCTCTTTCCAGCTCTTAAGGCTGGGCATCGCCAGTCCCACCGACGTGGCGAGAATCGAGATGGCGCATAACGCCTCGACAAGAGTGACCCCACGTGTGCGGCGGCGGGCCCGGGCGATATGAATGCTCTGCATGAGACGCTCCCTGTGTTGGTATGCGTCTCACTGTAGAAATCCGCCGCCTTTCGCGCGTCGCCCTTGCGGGGGGATTGCCGCCTCGGCGGAGGGGGGACACCCGTTGGGGGGAATCCCTCCCCGCCGTCAGATGTCCCGGATCAGCTGCCGGAAAGCGTCCACGTCCTCGAAGCTCCGGTACACCGAAGCAAAGCGAACATAGGCCACCTTGTCGATGCGCTTGAGTTCGCGCATCACCAGTTCACCCAGCCGGGCGCTGGGGATCTCCTTCGCGCCGGAGGCGAGCAGCTTTTCCTGGATGCGATCGAGAGCGGCATCCACCTGCTCCATGCTGACGGGCCGCTTGCGCAGCGCCAGCGTCATCGAACCACGCAGCTTCGCGGCGTCGTATTCAACGCGGGCGCCGTCCTTCTTCACGACCGCTGGCAGCGCGATTTCGGCGCGCTCGTAGGTGGTGAAGCGCTTGTCGCACTTCAGGCAGCGGCGGCGCCGGCGGATGACGTCGCCTTCGTCGGACTCGCGGGTCTCGACGACCTGGGTTTCGCCGTGGGCGCAGAACGGGCAGCGCATCGGTGGACTGGAGGCGCTGCCGCGTCAGGTCAGCGGTAGACCGGGAATTCGCGGGTCAGGGCCGCAACCTTCTCGCGCACCGCCGCCAGCGTCGCTTCGTCTTGGGGATGGTCCAGAACGTCCGCAATCAGGTTCGCCGTGGCACGGGCCTGCTCTTCCTTGAAGCCGCGCGTGGTCATCGCCGGTGAACCCAGGCGGATGCCGCTGGTGACCATCGGCTTCTGCGGGTCGTTCGGGATGGCGTTCTTGTTGCAGGTCATGTGCGCGCGTCCCAGCACCGCTTCCGCTTCCTTGCCGGTGATGCCCTTGGCGCGCAGGTCGACCAGCATCACGTGGCTTT
>CBIHQA010000275.1:0-5743 GCA_966211475.1 uncultured Neisseriales bacterium | reverse complement strand
CCACCATCATCAGTAGCGCGATGCCGATGGTCACCAGCGCCACGTGCCACTTCCAGATGCGGCGCATTACCACGTAGGCGAGGATGGTGGTGATGACCATGGTGCTGGTCACCGCGATGCCATAGGCGTTGGCCAGCGCGCTGGATTCCTTGAAGGACAGCACCAGCAGGATGATGGCGCCCAGCAGCATCCAGTTGACACCCGGCACGTAGATCTGGCCGATCTCGCGGTCCGAGGTGTGCTCGATGCGCACCCGCGGCGAATAGCCGAGCTGCACCGCCTGGTTGGTTAGCGAGAAGGCGCCGGAAATCACCGCCTGCGAGGCGATCACCGTCGCGCAGGTGGCCAGCAGCACCAGCGGCAGCACACCCCAGGCCGGCGCCATCAGGAAGAAGGGGTTGTCCACCGCCTTCGGGTCGAGCAGGATCATCGCGCCCTGGCCGAAGTAGTTGAGCACCAGCGAGGGCATCACCAGCCCGAACCAGGCGATGCGGATGGAGCGCGAGCCGAAGTGACCCATGTCGGCATACAGCGCCTCGGCCCCGGTCACCGCCAGGAACACCGAGCCCAGCACCACGAAGGCCTTGCTCTTGTAGGTCAGCGCGAAGTCGATCGCATAGTGCGGGCTCAGCGCCGCCAGGATCTGCGGCGCGCGACCGATGTGGTACAGGCCCATGCCGGCCAGCACCACGAACCACACACAGGTGACCGGCCCGAACAGCTTGCCCACCGTGGCAGTGCCGTGCTGCTGGATCAGGAACAGCCCCACCAGGATCAGGATGCTGATCGGCACCACGTAGTGACTGAGCGCCGGGCTGGCGATCTCCAGCCCTTCCACCGCCGACAGCACCGAGATCGCCGGCGTGATCATCCCGTCGCCGTAGAACATCGCCGCGCCGAAGATGCCCAGCGCCACGATCAGCCAGCGGCTACGCTCCCGTCGTGCCCCGCGCAGAGCCAGCGCCATCAGCGCCAGGATGCCGCCTTCGCCATTGTTGTCGGCGCGCATGATGAACACCACGTACTTGATGGACACCACCACGATCAGCGTCCAGAACAGCAGCGACAGGATGCCCAGCACGCTGGCGGTCGACAACGGAATGCCGTGCGCCGGGCTGAAGCACTCCTTCAGCGCGTACAGCGGGCTGGTGCCGATGTCGCCATAGACGACGCCGATCGCGCCGAGTACCAGCGCGGACAGGTTCTGCTTGGTGGAGTGGGCAGAGGAATCATGCATACCGACAGCCTTGGGACGAAGGGACGGTCCCATGGTAGGTAGCGGCCGGTAAAGACGGTGCAAAAGTCCGGGGGGCGGGTGTAAAGAACGTATAAAGATGCGGCGGAAGACCCCGGCCAGCGCCTAGGCGAAGGGATTGTCGTGCGACGCCTTCGGGCATTGCTGCATTTCATTCCACAGCCGCTGGTCGCGCATCATGCGGCGCCACAGCAGGTAGCTGTGCTGACCGGACGCCACGGCGCGGCACAGCGCACTGTGGCGAACCGGGTCCTTCAGCGTATCGATGTCCTCGTAGCGCACTCGCAGGATGAGCGTCTTGCCGTAAATCGTCCGCCGCAGCGTCACGCGGGCCTGGCCGATGGTCAGGCCGTCATAGACGTTGCGCGTCGCGTCGGTGCGGCCGAACTCGATGCCGTTGTTGCGGACCAGCGCGTAGCCGAGTGCCTCCTCGCTGTCTTTATCCTGGGCCTGGAACAGCTCGCCGGTTTCCAGGTCGCGCAGGATCGGGCTGCGCTCGGCAACCGGGAAGGTATAGCTGTCGGAACCGCCATCCCTCCACTGCAGGCCTTGCGCCCACCAACTGCCGACCGGTTCCACGAAATGCTCGGACTCGGTCGCGGTCAGGCCGTCGGTCCAGCCGGCCAGCATGCCGCCCAGCAGGACCAGCCAGAAGACGCGCCACAGCCATCTGCTGGCCGCCTTGTGCATCCAGGCAAGCCATTTGAGGGAATACTTGTCCGCGTTGTCGCTGGTACCGGCCAGCCACAAGGCCGCCAGGAAGTAGGCCGTGGCGCTCCAGAACACCATCGAGGCGGTGTCGTAGGAATAGCCGAACACCATCGACAGGACGTGGAAGGCCAGCAGGTCACCGACCGACATCGCAAACACGACGACAAAGGCAAATCCGAGCAATGCGGCCAACCTGGTGCTCCCGATCGGTAGCGTACGACACGCGGCGAAGCTTACCCGTGTCGATATGACGTTATCAACCCAACCCGTTCGGGTGCGAGGCGAGCGAATCAGGGCTTGTCCGTCCGCTGGAATGTGCCAACATATCGGCCCCATTCCGGACGCATGAACCGCCGATGCCGCCTCGTCTTTCCTCCTGCTTGTTTGCGCTGGCCCTGCTGTGCTTCCTCGGCACATCCGCTCACGCCGCCGGACCGCAGAACGCCTGGCGGCAGGCGCAAAGCTGCGTCGGCCACGGCCTGGTCCTGCATGAGAAAACCGTCGCGGTGCCCGACGGCGAATCGACAGCGGCCTGCGAGCAGCACACCTGCCGACAGGCCGGCGACGTGACGGTCTGCCGCTGCATTCCCAAGCCGGAGGAAGACCCGGACGATGGTGGTGCGCGCTACCGCTTCTACCGCGGCGGGCAGTTGCTCGGCAGCTATAACGTGCCGGGCTGGCTGATGGTGGAGGAGCGTTTCCACCTGTACACCGGCCAGTTGGGCGGCCCGCGTTCCCCCGCGCAATTGGCGCTATTGACCATGACCAACGAGAGCCAGGGCATCGGTGTGCGGTCGTGGGATCTGGCGGTGTTTCCGCTGGCGGACCTGTCCCGCACGCCGCAACGCCTCACACTGGGCGAGGTGGGCTCCCGAGGTGCCTTGCTGCACCTGCCGGGGCAGCGCGGCTGCCGCGCACTGGACGTCCAGTTCAGCGGCCCCACCCAACCTTGGCAGGGCCAGCACAACGCCTTCGTCGGCCATTGTTACCGGCTGACGGCGAGCGGCTGGGAACAGGACCTGAGCCTGCCGACGCTGTACCGGCGCTACAGCTTCCGCTTCGAGCGGGAACGTGGCGCCAACCAGGACGATGCCGAGGTGCCGATCCGCTGGTTCCGGCGGCAGGGCCGCGCGCTGCCCCCGCAAGCCGTGAAGCAGGACTAGGGGCGCTCGACGCTGGTTTCGCGACTGCGCCAGCGGATGCCGGACCAGGACCATCCCAGGTTCACCCCCAGGCTGGCCAGCACGATCAGGCCGACACCCACCCCTTGCAGCGGGGTCAGCGCCCGGCCATATACCAGCCAGTCGACCAGCACTGCCGTCAGCGGATAGATGAACTGCAGCACGGCGATGGCGGACACCTTCATGCGGGGCACCGCGCCGTAGATCAGCGCATAGGCCAGCCCGGTGTGCAGCACGCCCAGGCCAACCAGCCAGCCCCATTGATGTAGCCCCACCTGGGTCAGCGCGCCGGACGGCGCCAGCAGCGGCAGACTGACCACGCCGACCGCGCACTGGATCAGCGTCAGCAGATGCGGCCGCAGGCTGCCCAGCGACTTGGCGATCAGCGTGACGCCGGCGAACAGCACCGAAGCGATCAGGGTGAAGCCGATGCCGGTCAGGTAGGCCGGGTCCACCGACAGGTCGGTCCAGGCTATGCCCGCCGCCAGCGCGAGGCCGAAGAAGGCGACGCCGATCCACGCCAACCGTACCGCGCCGACCGGCTCGCGAAAGATCGCCGCGCCCAGCAGCACCACCCAGAACGGCTGCACGTGGAACACCACCGTCGCCACCGCGATGCCGGTGCGTTGCAGCGCGCCGAAGAAGAACACCCACTGCGACACCATCAGCACGCCGGACAGCAACGCCAGGCCCAGCATACGGCGGGTGAAGCGCTGGCTGCGGAAATGGCCCTTCCAGCCACAGTAGGCGGCCATGGCTGCCAGGCCGAACAGGCAGCGGTAGAACACGGTGGTGACCGGGTCCAGCCCGGCCTCTTCGATGAACACGCCCATGGTGCCCATCAGCACGGCTGCGGCGGAAAAGCCCAGCACGCCCTGGCGGGAGGGGTCAGGTTTTGGGATCGAGGTCTGGGTCGAGGTCTGGGTCGACATGGGTGGCTCCTTGAATGTCGTCCCAGTATCTGCAGCTTGAATAACTCACTCAAACGAATAAAACTTAACAAACTGATAAGCTTAACTGATCAATTTATGACACCCGACCTGGATCCCGACGTCCTCAAGACCTTCGTGACGGTCGCCGAGCTGGGCAGCTTCACCCGGGCCGCCGAGGTGGTGTACCGCTCGCAGGCAGCGGTCAGCATGCAGATCAAGCGGCTGGAGAGCACGGTGGGCAAGCCGCTGTTCGTCCGCGACACCCGCAACCTGTCGCTGACCCGCGCCGGAGAGACGCTGCTGGAGTACGCCCGACGGTTGCGTGCCCTGCAGGACGAAGCCTGGGCGGCGGTGGCCCGGCCGGAGGTGACTGGCCACGTGATCCTGGGTGGGCCGGACGACTACATCTCGTCCCTGCTGCCGCCGGTGCTGCGGCGCTTTTCCGCGATGTACCCGGCGGTGGACATCACCGTGGTCTGCGCGCAGAGCACCGCGCTGGCGCCGATGCTGGAAGACAACAAGATCGACCTGGCCTTCGTCACCCGCGACCGCAGCCTGCGGCTCAACGGCGACTTCATCCGCCGCGAGCCGATGCACTGGGTCGGCAAGCCGGATGCGCCGCGGCTGTGGCAGGCCCGGCCGCTGCCGGTGGCGCTGTACGAAGCAGGCTGTACCGCGCGGGCCAACACTGTGGCTGCACTGGACCGCGCCCGGCTACCCTACCGTGCCGCCTACAGCAGCGCCAGCATGCTGGGGCTGATCGCGGTGCTGGACGCGGGCCTCGCGGTGTCGGCGCTGGCCCGCTGCAGCATCCCGGAGCGGCTGACCGTGCTCGGCGAGCGCCAGGGCCTGCCGGAGATCGAGCCGCTGGACATCGTGGTAGCCCGCAGTGCGCAGTCCAACCGGCCGACCTGCGACTACCTGGCGGCCCAGATGCAGCAGGACCTGAGCCTGCCGCTGGCAGGCTCCGTGGTGTCGGATTAGGCCCGGCGCAGATTGGACATCCAGGCCGACACCCCTTCCGTGCTCAGCACGAAGTGGGTCAGCAGGCCGACCAGCAGCCCCCAGAACGCCGCGCCCAACCCCAGGAAGGCGATGCCGGATGCCGTTACCAGGAAGGTCACCAGCGCGGCCTCCTTCTGCGTGTCGTCGCTCATCGCGGTGGACAGGCCGTTAAGGATGGCCCCCAGCAGCGCGAGACCCGCCACCGTGGCGATCAGCGCATGCGGCAGCGCCGCAAACAGGGCCGCCAGCGTCGCCCCGAAGGAACCGATCAACAGGTAGAACGCCCCACAGGCCACACCGGCCACGTAACGGCGGCGCGGGTCTTCATGCGAATCCCGCCCGGTGCAGATCGCAGCCGTGATCGCCGCCAGGTTCAGCCCATGGGCGCCGAACGGCGCCAGCAGCAGCGAGGCGATACCGTTCACGCTGACCAGCGGATTGGCCGGCGTGTCATAGCCGGCGGTACGCATCACCGCGATACCCGGCACGAACTGGCCGGTCATGGTCACCAGGCATAGCGGCAGGCCCAGGCTGATCAAGGTACCGAGGTCGAATTCCGGCATCACGAACACCGGCCGCGCCAGCTCCAGCGAGAAGGCCTGGAAATGCAGCTGCCCGGTCACCCCGGCCAGCAGGGTGCCACCGGCCAGCACCAGCGC
>CBIHQA010000274.1:0-5744 GCA_966211475.1 uncultured Neisseriales bacterium | reverse complement strand
GCGACGATCCAAACTGAAATACCCGCGGGCGACACCGATCGCCCGCATGATCGGAGGAGTCAACATGTCTGAAGTCGTCATCGTCGCCGCAGGGCGTACCGCATTGGGCAATTTCGGCGGTAGCCTCGCCAAAGTGTCCGCGCCGGATCTCGGCGCAACCGTGATCAAGGCGCTGCTGGAAAAGACCGGCTTGTCCGCAGACCAGGTCAGCGAAGTCATCCTGGGTAACGTGTTGACTGCCGGCCTGGGCCAGAACCCGGCCCGCCAGGCGCTGATCAAGGCTGGCATCCCGGTGCACGTGCCGGCGCTGACCATCAACCAGGTCTGCGGCTCCGGTCTGAAGGCAACCCACCTCGCTGCTCAGGCCATCCTGTGCGGCGATTCCGATGTGGTGATTGCCGGTGGTCAGGAAAACATGAGCCTTGCCCCGCACCTGCTGCAGAACAGCCGCGACGGCATTCGCATGGGCAACGGCACCCTGGTCGACAGCATGGTCTACGACGGCCTTACCGACGTGTACAACCAGTACCACATGGGGATCACCGCCGAGAACATCGCCGCCAAGTACGGGATCAGTCGCGAAGAGCAGGACGCCCTGTCGCTGGCCTCCCAGACCAAGGCTGCCGCCGCGCAGGCTGCCGGTCGCTTCAAGGACGAAATCATCCCGGTCGCCATCCCGCAGCGTAAGGGCGACCCGGTGATCTTCGACAACGACGAGTTCATCAAAGCCAACACCACTGCGGATTCGCTGGCCAAGCTGCGTCCGGCCTTTAACAAGGAAGGCACTGTGACCGCCGGCAACGCGTCGGGCATCAACGACGGCGCCGCTGCCGTCATCATGATGTCCGCCAAGAAGGCCGACGAACTGGGTCTGAAGCCGCTGGCACGCATCAAGGCTTACGCGTCGGCTGGTGTGGAGCCGTCGATCATGGGTATGGGCCCGGTCCCGGCGACCCAGCGCGTGCTGGCCCGTGCCGGCTGGTCCATCGACGATCTGGACCTGATCGAAGCCAACGAAGCTTTCGCAGCACAAGCCCTTGGCGTGGCGCGCGAGCTGAAGTGGAACCTGGACAAGGTCAACGTCAACGGCGGCGCGATTGCGCTGGGTCACCCGATCGGCGCGTCTGGCTGCCGCGTGCTCGTCACCCTGATCCACGAAATGATCCGTCGCGATGCCAAGCGTGGCCTGGCAACGCTGTGCATCGGTGGCGGCATGGGCGTGGCGCTGGCGATCGAACGCTAAGCTTGTTCAGCTGAAAAAGAAAACGCGCCCGATTCCGGGCGCGTTTTTTTTGGCGGGAGGATCACGAGTCGTCGAATGGTAACTTCAGGTGCTTGATCGCTTGATTGAGCACCCGCATGTCGTCGGCGCTCACCTGCTGCGTGCATAAGATGTAACGCCGTTCCCCTTGGGGGGCATCGGATAGGTTCACTTGCCGCAGGCCAGCAAAGCGCCCGCTAGCGAGGTGCAGCGTGGCTTCTTCGACCGGCAGGAACGTATAGTCGGCCCCCCCGAGCTGAATCAGCTGCAGCATTTCAGCGACTTCATCGAAGGTCCGGACGGACTCCGGACGACTGGATGCGATCAGCTGATCAAACAGCGGGCCGTAGGAAAACCCGTCCTTCAGCAATAGCTTGATGCCGCGCAGGGCCAGCAATTTGCGGGCATCGATGCTATCCGGAATCCGTGCGTCGTTAATGCGTGCGACGGCCACCTGAAACCGGTCGCGATAGATCGGTAGGCTATAGCGTGCAACGCGCAGTCGGTCGGCCGTTTTGAACAAGCCGACAGAACACGCTCTCGACTGGTTCTTTTCCAGCATCCATAGCTGCCGGCGGAACGGCAGCAATTGCCATTGGTAGGGCAGGCCAGCCTTGCGGAAAGCCTGCACGGCAACATCGGCCGTCAGGCCGGAGACGGTGTTTCCGGGTGTGGTGGATGCAAAGGGCGGGCGTTCAATATAGTAGAGCGCGATCGGTTCGCGCGCCTCGCAAGTCAGCACGCACGCCACGCAGCACAGGCCAAGCCATGCCGGAGCTTTCATGTTTGTCCCCAGTCGGGCCTGTTTTCAGTGTACGTGATCGGCGCGGCTTTCCATAAACAAATACCCCGCCGAAGCGGGGTATTTGCATTGCCGGAAGTCCGACAGGCGATTACTGCGCGCCAGCCTTGTTCGCGGTCTTGACGGCGTCGACGGTCGCGGTCGTCGCAGCCTTGACGCTGGCTTCGGCAAAGTCTGCAACTTGCTTGGCAGCCTTGGTCAGGCTATCCACGGCAGCAGCAGTGGCTTGGACGGTTTGCTTGATCGCGGCAACGGCCGGCTCAGAGCCCGCCGGGGCGCTTTTCGCGGTCTTTTCCAGGGTGGAGATCACGTCCTTGTTGTACTCGGTCACTTGCGCTTCGAGCAGCTTGGACAGTTCCGCCTGGGTGCGGGATGCGGTTTCATAGATACTGCGAGAGTAGTCCAGGGCAGAATCCAGGTTCACTTCAGCCAGCTGAGCACGCAGCGCCAGGGCTTGTTGCGGGTTCTGGACTTCGCTCAGCGCCTTGATCTGGGTCGCTTGGGCTTCCAGAGCCGACTTGGCGGCATCCACTTGCAGCTTGAACAGGTTTTCCGCACCAGCCAGGGTCAGCTGGGCGATTTGCAGGGCGGCTTCAACTTGCTTGAGGCCGGCGGCTTTGAGTTGATCGACAGCGGTCATGGTGAGGACTCCTTTGTTGCGTTGCACAATTCAGACTTTATGCGAGTCCTCAAGGGGTTGTCAAATGGTTTTGTGCGTTGCAACAATATGACGTTGCTGCGTTGCCACAGGTTGAAATGGTGTAGAATGCGCCGACACGCGCTTGACGCGGGGGAAAGAGGTTCATGGCACAAGAAAAGCGCATTATCAAGAAGTACCCGAACCGTCGGTTGTACGACACCGCAACCAGTTGCTACATCACGCTGGAAGACGTAAAGCGCTTGGTTCTCGACCATGTGGACATTCAGGTCCAGGATGCCAAGTCAGGTGATGACCTGACCCGCAGCGTACTGCTCCAGATCATCCTCGAAGAAGAATCGGGCGGAATCCCGATGTTCTCGTATGACGTGCTGACGCAGATCATCCGCTTCTACGGCAACGCCATGCAGGGCATGATGGGCTCCTATCTGGAAAAGAACCTCCAGATGTTCGAACAGATGCAGGTCAAGCTCCAGGAGCAGACCAAGCAGATGTACGGCGAAAGCCCGATGATGAGCCCGAACTTGTGGAACGAGTTCCTCAAGTTCCAGGGCCCGGCGCTGCAGGGTATGCTGTCTACTTATCTCGAACAGAGCACCAATATGTTCGTCGAGATGCAGCAGCAGATGCAGGAGCGGGCTCGTAACCTGTTTGGTAATTTCAGCGGAGGCTTCGGCTTCCCGACGCCGCCGGGCACGACCCCGACGGACAAGGGTGGCAACAAGCCCTGAGCTTGTTGGCCGCTTGGCCTGCTGCAACAAAAAGGGCGAACCTGTTGGTTCGCCCTTTTTGTTTCCGGAAGCGGATCGTTCCCACCTTTCCCTGGTTCGCGTTTCCTAGGGCAGGATCCCCAGTAGCGTCCATAGCCGGCGTGCTTGCGGGTCGCTGTCGATCAGCTCGGCCAGTAACTGGTGCAGCGGTTTCTGCCCCCACTCCACGGCACGCTGTACGAGGTAGGGGACGGGGCTATGGGGCTCCGTCCGAGCGAGGAAGTCTGCAATCACGGAAAGCTGCCGGTACGCGTCCTCTCGGCTGGATGGCTGACCAAGGCGGGGCAGGGATGCTTCGGCGGTCGGTGCGCTGACAGCCGTGCTTTCCGACGGCGCCGGCTCCGGTACGGCGGAGGGGTGCATGGCAAGAAACTCCTGCAACACCTGTCCGATCTGGTTCAGGGTGTCGCGCAATTTGGCAAACGAAGGGGCGTCGTGTCCCATCTTCTCCGCACACCAGTTGTCCAGTTTATCCAGCCAGGCAGTCGATGAGGCGATCAGTGCGGCCGTCTCGCGCATGCCGTCCGGTTTACTGCTGCGGACGGCGTCCTGAAGCTGTTTCAGTTCCTGCTTGGCTGCTTCGAGTTCGGCTTTGTTTGGCTTGCTACCGACTGGCGGTAGCTGGCGGCGCATCAGGTCCGACCAGTCATTGAGCGTGACGTTGAACGCGTCGGGGCCGTTGCGGACGAACAGGGGCACCTGACTCGCCAAGGCAGCTGCGTAAGTCGAATCCAGCCAGGACAGTGGCCCGGCCCGGAAGCTCTGGTCGCCGCCATCCGGCAGTGGGTAGAGCCCCACCCAGAACTTCTCGCACAGCTGCGCAATCATCGCGAGGCCGGCTTCTAAGCCGGCAAGCCCGTAGCGGTTCAACCAAGCTTCGCCTAACCAGGCGGCGATCATCAGGTCTTTGCTGCGCCGCTCCAGGATGTCGCGCGCCAGGCGCAAGACCGTATCCCAATCTGCGCGCTTCAGATCGGACTGCCAGATGCCGGTGGGTAACGATGCGTCGTCTACACGACGTGCTTCTCGGATCTGGTCGTATTCCGGCTCATAGCGCATCTGCATGCCGCAGGGCGCATAGCTCGGCAGGGACTCGAGAATGATGTCGAACGTCAGCGGCCCCTGCTTCACGGTGAGACTCCGTTGGCGTCCTGCCGGACCGAGGCGAGCGTGATGTTGGGGTAGGGCGAAGGTGGCGCAGCGTTGGGTAGCCTCAGCAGCGACAAGCGATCCTTCCCGCCGGCCGTGGTAAAGGCCAGCCGGAGGAATACCTGGGTTCTTCCTGCCGGGCCGCCGGAGTTCCTGACCGGAACCAGGAACAGCAAGGGCGTGCCGTCTGGTGCGTCGGCGCCCATCACCGAGCTTGCTGCCGCGTGGCTGCGCAGCAGTCTCAACAGGGACCAATTGTCCCGTTCCTGCCAGATGGCGGTCGGGCCATCCACGTTCAGGGAAATCTGAGTCGGATCATCAAGGGGAGCCTGCGGCGCATCCTTGGCCCAGCGCAGCGTCAGCGAGATGGCCTGACCGGGGCGCCAGCGCAATGTGCTCTTGTCGACAGTCGGATGGCGCAGCGTCTGTCCCGCGGAGGCCAGGCTCCACTCGATGATCTGATCGGCACCGATCTCGCGTTCCCGGTCGGTTCGCCAATTGACCATCACATCCACCCCCGTCCAGGCGCCGGTCGAATCCTTTGCCAACATCGGGGTGAGCCAGCTCCGCGCCTGGTCCAGCGAATCCAGGAAGGCTTGAGCGCTTTGCGCCTTGGCGGTTTGGCCATCCAGGCTGGCGCGGGCGGCGACGAGGTTGCCATCCAGTTGCCTCAGGAAGGCTGCCACAACCTCGGGGTCGGCGCCGGGTGCAGCCGGATTGGACGAGAACGGGAAGCGTCCGGCCAGGTTGCGGTTAAACATATCCGCCAGCTGTTGGTAGGCGGTGGCCCCGGCCTGTGCTCGTAGTGAGGTGCATCGGTCCGACGCGGCCCGCAATAGCGCACCCGTGCGCTCGGCAAAGAGATCTACGCCGCGCGGGTAGCTGATCTGGGCCAGTTTCGCCTGACAGGTATTCACGTCGAGCTCGTTCAGGTCCTTGGTCACGATGCGCTCGAGCACCGTCAGCGAACTGGCCGGGCTCTTGGCCTTGTACTTTTCCAGGTCCACGGCCAGTGCTTGCCAGCGCTGAACCAGGCGTTGGTCTTCGGCCGAGAGGCCATAACGGCGCTCCTGAAGCCAGATGACCGAGGCACTCGCGATGTTG
>CBIHQA010000273.1:0-5768 GCA_966211475.1 uncultured Neisseriales bacterium | reverse complement strand
AGGCGGACGCCGTAGCCGGTGCCGTCTCCCAGCATGGCTTCGATCTGTTCACCCAGCCAGGCGGTATTGATCACCACGTCGCGGATACCGGCCGTTGCGAGCCGTGTCAGATGCCAGCCGATCAATGGGAGCCTGCCCACCGGCAGCAACGGCTTGGGGCAGCTGTCGGTCAGCGGCCGCATGCGTTCGCCGCGGCCAGCCGCCAGGATCATGGCCCGCACAGCGCCTGTCAAAACGTGTACCCGACCTGGGGGGCTTGGTCTGACAGGCGCATTAGCAGCTTGGCCAGCGGGGCCAGATCGCGATAGCGCCGGGCGGCGCGCAGCACGTAGTCGAACACCGTCGGCAGATCATCCAGGTACTGCGGCTTGTTGTCGCGATGATTCAGGCGGGCAAACAAGCCCAACACCTTCAGGTGGCGTTGCACGCCGCAGAATTCCAGATCGCGGTAGAAGGTGTCGATATCGGCGGCGACAGGAACATCGGCCTTGCGGGCCTTTTCCCAGTAGCGGATGGCCAGGTCGAGCACCGTTTCTTCCGGCCACACCACGTAGCAATCCTTCAGCAGCGAAGCGACGTCGTACGCCAGTGGTCCGACCACTGCACCCTGGAAGTCGATCACGCCCGGATTCGGGTCGGCCTGCATCAGATTGCGGCAATGGTAGTCGCGGTGCATGAAGCCTTGCGGCTGTCCCAACATCGCAGCGATCAGGGCATCCTTCACCTGTGCCAACCCGGTTTTCTCGGCATCCGTCAGCGTGGCATTGAGATGGCGGCCGATATACCACTCGTCGAACAAGTCCATTTCCCGGCGCAGGAAAGCCGCATCGAACACCGGCAACCCTTCCAGCGAATCGATCCGCTGCATGCGAACCAGGGCGTCGAGGGCATCCACGTAAAGCGGCCGGCAGGTGGCATCGTCCAGCACGTCCTGATAATGCGTGCTGCCGAGGTCCTCCAGCAGCAGGAAGCCTTGCTTCAGGTCTGCGGCAAAGATGGTCGGTGCGTGAACGCCAGCCTGTGCCAGCAAACCGGCAATGCGGACGAATGGCGCGCTGTCTTCCAGATCGGGCGGTGCGTCCATCGCGATCCGGCTGCCGCCGTCAGGCAGGGCGACGCGGAAATAGCTGCGGAAACTGGCATCGGCGGAAGCCGGTGCCAGGGAAAAGTCACGGTGGCCGAGCGTATCGGCCAGCCAGGATTCGAGCGCGTTGTGACGGGACATGAGTTTAGGTATCGGCCACGGGGGCTGCGTATGAGTTCGTGAAAATTCTACTGCGCGATCCGACCCTTCGCGTTTCAATCAGGGCTGACCATGCGTCGCGATACATGCCGCCCACTGCGGCAGCGCTTTCCGGACCAAGCCGGGGGCGCTCGCTACGAATTTTTTCACTCACTCTGTGATAAAGTGCCGGGATTCTAACACTCCCGCCTGCCCGCTTTCGATGCTGCGTCTGACCCCGATTGCCGGTGCCGTCCTGGCGCTGTTCGCGCCTTGGGTATGGGCCGACGATCCGGCGCCAACCGCCACCGATCCGCTCCCCATCAACCCGCTCCGGCTGTCGAGCGACCTGACCACCACGCCACCCGCCAAGGGCGAAGCAGTTCCTGCCTTCATCCGCGCCGATCACATCGATGGCCAGGTCGATGTCTATACCGATGCCTGCGGCGATGCCGAATTCCGCCAGCGCGGACAGGCGGTGAGCGCCGACCGGCTGCACTTCGACCAGCGCACCGACATGCTGGATGCGCAAGGCAACGTGAAGCTGATCCAAGGAGTGGACAGCCTCTCCGCGCCCTCCCTACAGCTGAACACCCGTGAACGCACCGGCACGATGCCCTCGCCTAGCTATGAACTCGGCAGCCAGGGCGGCGGTGCAGGCCATGCGGCGCAGCTCACCTTCGAAGGTCCGCATCGTTACCGCTTCAAGCAGGCGACCTACTCGGGTTGCCGCGGACCGGAACCGGATTGGTACATCGCCGCCAGCGAGATTTCGCTCGACTACGATACGGGGGTTGGCGAAGCAACCAATGCGCGCGTTGTGTTCAAGGGCGTGCCGGTGATGTACACGCCCTGGATGGATTTTTCGCTGAACGGACAGCGCAAATCCGGGTTGCTGACGCCGACTTTCGGCTCGACCAGTAGTGGCGGTGTAGAAATCACCACACCGTACTATTTGAACCTGGCGCCAAACATGGATGCGACATTGGCGCCGCGCATCATTGCCAAACGTGGTGTGATGCTCAAGGGCGAGTTCCGCTACCTTGAGCCCAGCTACAGCGGCGAAATCCAGGCAGAGTGGCTGAGCGATCGCAAGGCGGACCGCAATCGGTATGCTTGGAATATCGCCCATCGGCAGGAGCTCTGGCCAAACTGGAAATTGACGGTCGATGCACAGCGAGTGTCTGACAACGATTATTACCGGGACCTCGGCACCCGCCTGGCGGTAACCGCGCAAAGCCAGTTGCCCCGTGATGTGATGCTGTCTTACGCAAAGGACGGCCTATCTTTCTACGCCCGTGCCCTGAAATACCAGACCTTGCAAGATCCAGATGATCCGGTTGATGTGCCCTACGCAAAGTTGCCGGAACTGGCGCTGAACTGGTATCGCCCTGGCCTGGGGCGGACCGATTTCAACTTGACCGCCAACTACACGGACTTTCGTCACCCGACCAAGAGCGATGGCCAACGGCTCATCTTCTATCCGTCCCTGACGCTGCCACTGTCGACTTCCTACGCCTATTTCAAGCCGAAGCTGGGCATCCATCACACGGAATATCGGATCGGATCAGGCTCCAACATCAGTTCCATCACCCGCACGTTGCCTATCTTTAGTGTTGATAGCGGACTGTTGTTCGAACGCGATACGACTTGGCAGGACAAACCGCACGTACAAACGCTGGAGCCACGGCTCTACTATGTGCATATCCCTTATCGCGACCAGAGTGCAATCCCGAACTTCGATAGCGGAACGGCCGACGTCAGCTTTGCTCAGTTGTTCTCCGAGAATCGCTACACCGGCTCGGATCGGATCAATGAAGCGGACCAGGTGACTGCGGGTATCACTTCGCGATTGATCGACAGCGAAAGTGGCGTGGAGCGGGCTCGGCTCAGCCTGGCGCAGCGTTACTACCTGCATAAGCAACAGCGCGTCACCATTGATGCCGCGCCTTTCGAGCAGCAAAGTTCTGACCTGCTTGCGGAAGCGTCTGCGCAGATCACGCCTCAGTGGTATGCCGGTAGCACCTGGCAGTACAACCTCAAGACGCGGCACTCCGGCAAACTGAACCTGGAACTTCGCTATCAGCCCGAGCAGGGCAAGGTTCTGAACCTCGCATACCGGATGGACCGTACCGCCACCGACGAGAGCGACCGTTACCGTGAAGTGGATATCTCCGGCCAGTGGCCGCTGTCCGCCCAATGGTCGGGCGTTGCCCGCCTGAACTACTCGCTCAAGGACCGGAAGCCGCTGGAAACC
The DNA here is from genome assembly GCA_966211475.1 of uncultured Neisseriales bacterium. GTDB lineage: Bacteria > Pseudomonadota > Gammaproteobacteria > Burkholderiales > Leeiaceae > Leeia. The sequence continues at coordinate 2,289 of CBIHQA010000273.1, read as the reverse complement.
TTGGCCGGCCTGGAGTATAAGGCCGACTGCTGGGTGCTGCGCTTCGTTGCGCAGCGCTATGTGAAGAGCGGTGGCGGTTACTCCAGCGGATTCTTCCTGCAGCTTGAACTCGGCGATATCGCCCGGGTCGGAAACAACCCGCTCGACCTGCTGCGTCGTACCGTGCCGGGCTACCAGCCCGTCCAGTCGGAATCTGCTCCGGCGACCTCCGAACTCTATCGATGAGTGCTTTCACCATGATCGAAGCCCGATTTCTTGCCCGTTCCGTCCTGACGCAGGTGTGCCTGCTAGGAGCCCTCTTGGGGGCCGTGCTGCCACCGCAGGCCGACGCCGCGGCGACGCCGATCCCCATCGACCGCATCGTGGCGATCGTCAACAAGGGCGTGATTACCGAGCGGCAGTTGAACGAGCGCGTCGATTCCGTGATGGCCAACCTCAAGCACCAGAATGTGGCTGCGCCGCCTGCCGAGGTCTTGCGCGCCCAAGTGCTCGACCGCATGGTCATTGAAGACGTGCAGCTGCAATTCGCCAGCTCCACCGGTATCCGCATCGACGATACGCAGCTCAACGCAGCCGTTGCGCGCATTGCCGAGCAGAACAAACTGAGCGTCGACGAGCTCAAGGCCGCGCTGGAAAAGGACGGCATGACCTATGCCGGCTTCCGTGCAGATATCCGCCGCGAAATGACCCTGCAGCGCCTGCGCGACCGCGAAGTCGATTCCAAGGTGCAGGTCAGCGATGCCGAGGTGGACAACTACCTCTCCCTGAACGCCGCCAACCAGGACGCCGAGTACATGCTGTCCAACATCGTGGTCGGCATTCCGGAGCAGGCATCGCCCGAAGTGGTGCGCGACAAGGAAAAGCGTGCCAACGAGGCGCTTGCGCAACTCAAGGCCGGTAAACCGTTTGCCGAAGTCGCCGCAGCCTACTCCACCGCCAGCAATGCGCTGTCGGGCGGCCAGCTGGGCTGGCGCAAGGCCAACCGTCTGCCGGAACTGTATGTCGAAGCCGCCAGCAAGCTCGACAAGGGACAACTGTCCGGCCTGCTCAAGACAGCCAACGGCTTCCATATCATTCAGTTGCAGGACAAGCGCGCTGGCAACCAAGCACTGATGATCGAGCAGACCCATGCCCGCCATATCCTGATCCGCACCAACGAAGCGGTGTCGGAAAGCGATGCCAAGGCTCGCCTGATGCAGGTGAAGGAACGCTTGGACAACGGCGGCAAGTTCGAGGAACTGGCGCGCTTGTATTCGGAGGACAGTACCGGCAACAACGGCGGTGACCTGGGCTGGTTGTCACCGGGCGACACCGTGCCCGAATTCGAGCAAGCGATGAACGCGCTCAAGCCCGGCCAGACCAGTGAGCCGGTGCGCACCCAGTTCGGCTGGCACCTGATCCAGGTCACGGAACGCCGCCAGCAGGACGTGTCCAACGACAAGGCCCGTTTCGAAGCCCGTCAGGCGCTGCGCGAGCGCAAGTCGGACGAGCAATACGACGACTGGGTCCGCCAGTTGCGCGATCAGGCCTACGTCGAACTGCGCCTGGACGATCAATAATCCCCACGGCCTTGCGGGCCGTACCGCTGGCGTGCCGGGCAACCGCTTTGTCCGCCAGCGGAAAACCTGGCCCGGCTGGAGGGGCTGTCATGTCGACGTCTCTTCCCCTCGCAATCACGACCGGCGAACCCGCCGGCATCGGCCCCGATCTCTGTCTGACACTCACAGCTGGGCTGACCGATCGGCCGCTGGTGCTGCTTGGCGACCGCGACTTGCTCGCCAGCCGCGCCCGCCAGCTCGGCTTGTCCTTCGATCTACCCGACTATGATCCGGCCTCCTGCGTGCCGGTCAGCATCATGCATCACCCCCTTGCCGCGCCGTGTCGCACCGGGCAACTGGACGTAGCCTATGCGCGTTATGTGCTGTCACTGCTCGACAGTGCAATCGACGGATGCATGGCCGGTGGCGGGGCACGGTTTGCCGGGATGGTGACCGCCCCCGTTCACAAAGGCATCATCTGCGATGCCGGTATCCCTTTCACCGGACATACCGAATACCTGGCAGAGAAAACCGGGACACCTCGAGTCGTCATGATGCTGGTTGGCGGCGGGATGCGGGTTGCCCTGGCAACGACCCACCTGCCGCTGAAGGACGTGGCGGATGCGCTGACCATCGAGAGCTTGACCGATACCATCCGCATCCTCGAGCAGGACTTGCGGTTACGCTTCAAATCCCCCCGGCCGCGCATCCTGATCGCTGGTCTCAACCCGCATGCCGGAGAGGGCGGCCA
>CBIHQA010000272.1:0-5773 GCA_966211475.1 uncultured Neisseriales bacterium | reverse complement strand
GGACGGGGCCGGAAGGTAGGAAGTTCCAGGGGGCTGCGGATGGGTTGCCCCCCGTCAAACCAGCAAAGCTTGCTTTGCGCCCACCAGCCAGTTTGACTGCCTCGATCGCCGCATCACCTGCAACGCACCATTCGCCGAACGGTCCTTGATCCGGGGGCAACGCTGCTGGACCATAGCGCACTTTTCCATGCGGAGTGGGCCGTGAAACCCGTTTGCATCGTCCAGCAGGTTCATCATGACACGCCGGACTATTTCGTCGATTTCCTCACCGAGGCAGGCATTCCCTGGCAGGTGTACCGGATGGATCTGAACGATCCCCTGCCGGACGACATCACACAGTTCTCCGGCTATTGCATGCTCGGCGGCCCGATGAGCGTGAACGACGACGATGAACTGCCGTGGTTGAAGCGCGAAATGGAAATGGTGCGCGAAGCAATCGCAGCCGACATTGCCGTGATCGGCCACTGCCTGGGTGGTCAGCTGATGTCCAAGGCGCTGGGCGGCACTGTTTCGCGGGTACCGAAAGGCGAAATCGGCTGGAGCGAAATCCGCATGCCCGACGAGGCGGATGCCCGGCGCTGGCTCGGTGGTGACAATCCGGTGCGGCTGTTCCAGTGGCACAATGAAGGCTTCAGCCTGCCCGCCGATGCCCGCCTGATCGCAAGCAGCCCTCACTGGGCGCATCAGGCCTTTACCGTCGGCGACAAGCACCTCGGGATGCAGTTCCACTGCGAGGTCAAGGCGGACAAGGTTGCGTACTGGGCAACCGAGGAGCGCTCGGAAATCGAGGCACTGGAACACCTACCCAGCGTCGATTCGGCCGACAGTATCCTGGCCTCGCTGCCCACCGCGATTCCGGAAAGCAACCGTATCGCACGGCATATTTACAGCGAGTGGATAAAGGGGCTAAAACGCTGAGAGCTTTCGCGCAATGCGTTGCGCATGTTCGAAGGCAAAATTACCCCACCCCGGAGCAGAAGATGGCCTTCCTGACCACCGACCTGTGCGACCAGCACGCCGACCTGATCGAGGTAGCAGCCCCGATCTTCCGCCTTTACGGCGGTGCCGCGCGCTTCTCCGGACGGATCGTGACCTTGAAGCTGTTCGAGGACAACTCACTGGTGCGGGAAGCTCTGGCCGAATCTGGCAACGGTCAGGTGCTGGTGGTCGACGGCGGTGGTTCGCTGCGATGCGCGCTGGTCGGCGACCAGCTGGGCGAACTGGCCGTGAAGAACGGCTGGCAAGGAATCCTGGTCAACGGCTGCATCCGGGACAGCGTCGCATTGGGCAGTTTGCCACTGGGGGTACGGGCGCTGGCGACGCACCCGATGAAAAGCATCAAGCGAGGCGAAGGACAGCGTGACCTGACCGTCCGCTTTGCTGATGTGACCTTCACCCCAGGCCATTACCTCTATGCGGACGAAGACGGCATGATCGTCTCACCGCAGGCGCTTACCTGAACCACGTCGCCTCGCGGAGCCTTCTACTCCGCCAAGCCCGGCACATCAGACATGTGCGGTGGCCAGCGGCGGCAGGCCGTGCGCGAACGTGGTCGGCGACAGCACCGTATCCTGAATCATCGCGAGCTGAAGCTGAATCATCAGCTGCGGGTCGAACATGATGTAGGGCATGATGCGCGAGTGCATCGTCAACAGCAGACCATGCAGGCTGTTGAACAGGAACACGAACCGCGCCTGCAGCTCCGTATCGTCGATGCGGATGCCCTTTGCCGCCAATGCTTGCATCAGCGCACTCTTCGCCAGCCCCATCGCCTTCATCGTGGCATTGAGCTGCTGCTCCGCCAGCGGCTGCAACGGGGTTTCGATGAAATCCTTGTACAGGATGGGCGGGTGCATCACCAGTTCATAGATGTTGAAACGCTCGTTGCCGTAGCCGACATACAGCTCCACCATCCGCGCCAGCTCGACCGGCGTGACACCCTGTGCCGGAATATGCGTGGTCAGCAGCGTGTTCAGACCATCGTAAAAATCGGTAAAGATCAGGATGAACAGTTCATCCTTGCTGTCGAAGAACTTGTAGAGGTTGCCGACCGACATGTCGAGCCGGCGCGCCAGCGTGACCATGGTCAGCGCCTCCCAGCCCGCCTCCAGGATGATCGCCTTGGCTTCCGCCAGAATCCGTAGTCTGACCTGCTCGACGTTGCGCCGCGGTCTTGCCATCCCTGCGTCCTCTCCAAGGCGGTGTTATTTTTAGGTTCTGTTGACGTTTACTTCCGGACCGGGAAGTAAACGTCAACAGAACCTAACGCACCGGTCCGCCGTACCCGGGTAAACGCCTGTTCACTATAGCACGCCCGCCGCACTGTTCAGTGTGGCGGCAATCCGGTGCCAAGCCGGCCCCACTGCTGGGCCGCAGGCAACAAATCCCGTACAATCAAAAGCTTCCGATTCTAAGGGATTTACCATGGCATTGACAGGCTTCGTGCTTGCCGCGTACCTGATCGGCTCGCTCTCCTTCGCCATCCTGTCAGCCAAATGGTTCGGTCTGCCCGACCCGCGCACATTCGGTTCCAAAAACCCGGGTGCCACCAACATGCTGCGCACCGGCAACAAGGCCGCCGCAGCCGTCACTTTGCTCGGCGACGGCTTCAAAGGCTGGCTTGCCGTGTGGCTGGCCCTGTTGCTGCAAGCCCGTTTTGGCCTGGACGCCACCGCCATCGCGCTGGTCGTGCTGGCCGTCACCTTGGGCCATATGTGGCCAGTTTTCTTCCGCTTCTACGGCGGCAAAGGCGTCGCCACTGCGCTGGGCATTCTGCTGGCACTGAACCCGCTGCTGGGCCTGTCTGCTCTGGCGACATGGCTGCTGGTATTCGCAGTCAGCCGGGTGTCCTCGCTGTCCGCGCTGACGGCAGCCTGCCTTGCGCCCCTGTACGCCTGGTACTTCGTTGGCGCGAACCGCATTACGCTGGCGGTGGCGGTTGTATCGCTACTACTGATCTATCGCCACAAGCGGAACATTGCCGACCTGCTGCGCGGCAAGGAAAACAAGGTAGGCGACGCCACCCCGGAAGCGGAAACCCCGTCGCGCTGAAACCTGGCGCACCAAAATCAAAAGGCCGGATCGCCCAAAAGCGGTCCGGCCTTTTTCATTCCTTTGAGTGCCCGCGATCCGGACTAGCTCAGTGCCGGCGAGCACCTCCGGAAGTGCCATCCGACGAGTCCGTATCAGGCGGTAATAGATCGAAATCCAGCGGGGGCACCATCGGCGGATCAGCTGGGGCCACCGACAATGCAGACGGCTTGTCCAGCACGGATTCGCTCGGCGGCGGTTCGTCCGGCAGACGGGGTACAGGTGGCAATTCCGCAGCCGCTTCCGACGCAGCGGTCCGCGTACCGCCATACAGCGGCTCGTGCGGGTCCAGCTCCCGTCCCATCGTGCAGACAGCAGCCCACACCGGCAACGCCTCCGCTTCCGGCTTGAAGCGCAGGGCGGCCTCCTTGAAGGCGTCCTTCATCTGCTGTTGCCGATAGACCTCAAACAGCATCAGCCATACGTCGATGTGATACGGGTGGCGATCCACCTCTTCATTCAGCAACGACAGTGCATGCTCGACCCAGCCATGGGACAGGAACACCTGCGCCTCTTCCAGCACCCAGCGATCGCCCCCCTCCTCCACAGACGCCGCAGTAGCAGCCGGAACAGGTATCGGTGCAGAGGGCACCTCAGGAGGAGACATCGATTCAGTGAACGAGCGGGCCGGGGCCGGCTTGGCCACCATTGTCGCGGGAGCCGAAGCAGCAGCCGGCGCCATCGTCATCGGCTCGGGCCGCGGGGTGGGAACCGGTTCAATCCATGCATCCGACGCCTCGGGCTGTCGGCGCATCCACCACCACCAGCCGAGCGAACCCAACACCAATGCGCCACCCAGCACAGCCAACGCCGTGGCGAGGATGGTGATCCAGCCATCATCCTTCGCTGGCTGTGCTGCCGGTTGGGCCACGGGGGCAGAAGCCGGTCTCGCCTGCTGGCTGCGCATCTGCGCCATTTCAGCCTGCAGATCCTTGATCTTGCCCTGCAAGCTGGCGATTTCCGCCAGATAGCGGCTTTCGGCGGCCGCCTGCGAAGCAGCCGATTCCGCAGTCGGCATCGCGGGTCCGGCGGCGGGCGGTGCATTGTCCACGGTCACCGACAGCTTGCCCGATGGCTGTGCCGGCACCGGCGGGGGAACAGGCGCTGTCGGCGGAGTCTGTTTCTTCGGCGCCACCGTCGCAACCGAAGGTGGCGTAACACGTGGCGCAGCCTTGGGGCGAGCGCGTCGCACCGGCTTCGCCCGGACCGGCGCCGGAACTGGCTCAGTTGCAACGGGTGTCGTTACCTGAGGCGTATCGATGACGGGGACGGGGTCAATCAGCGCGACGAATTCCCGCGTCAGGCTCCCTCTACCACCACAAGCAATCTGCAGCGCCATGCGCAGCATGGGCTCTTCGACCGGCCGGCGCGACAGGATCTTCAGCTCACCACGCCGGTCCCCTGCGGGCATCACCTGGACAAGGCCGCCGCGGAGCGTCGAACTGTCATCCGCCGTCGGCGACACCAGCTTGATACAGCCTTCCTCCAGCGACTCCCCCTCCTCCAGCGTGTAACCGATGCGTCCGTCGAACGGCTGCCCGATGGCGGAGCGGACGCGCAGCTCTCCCACGGACAGGGCAGAAACGGACAGGGAAGTGAGTGCGGCCAGCAGACCGAGGGCCGACAAGCGGAAGCTGCGAGGCAGGCGATGAACGGTTAGAGACATGGGGCATTCGTCGTTTGATGCTGTGCTGCAAGCCGCAGCACAAGGCCTATCGACAGGATAGACGGCTGCTCCAGCGAAGGCAAACCGACAGACGGTAAGCGACGTGATCTACCCGTAAAATGCTGAAACATTGGGACATTTGCATGAAAACCATCCGGATAGGTAGGCCGCACATGCAAACATCAAGTCATGCAGCATGAGTCCTGCGATCTACCGCCAGAGGCGGTCGCCTATGCCACTGCTCTCGGAAAGGTGCATCACCAACCGTAATCACAGACCATCAGGTCTTCCTGCACGAAGCAGTTCAGACTGCCTGAATAGAGAGACCCGCGTTCCAACCGGAAAATCCGGCAACCGACAGATTTAGTATTGATGCAGGCTGGTGCGCCATGAAACGCATGGGCCAAGGCGCGTTCGCTAGAAAAACAAAACCCGCTGACGGATCAGCGGGTTTTGTCGTGTAGTGGTGGAGGCGGCGGGAATCGAACCCGCGTCCGCAAGCCCTCTACGGTGAGTTCTACATGCTTAGTCAGGCCAACTTGAGTTTAACCGCATGCACGCCGACCGACAGGCTCACATGCGACGAGTCACCTAAATTTAGCGCCAGGCCAAGTGACCCGACCGGACGCGATCCGATGAAAGTTACGCTGCTGCGGTTTCCCGCGCGGCCCATCGGCAGACCGCTGCAGCGTCCAGCCGGATTAAGCGGCTAGAGCGTAAGAATCGTCGTTGGCGATTATATAAATTCAGCGTTTTACGGGGTATCTGAAATCCCGGCATGCCCTCATCCGCTTTGCAACCCACGTCGAAGCCAGGTCGCCCCCAATTCGGAATCGGTAGAACAGATTGTATCAGTTAGCTGGGGCCGGCTGAACCGTTTTCAAGAGCGGCCGTCGAAACCGCCAGACAAGCGAAGTCCGGCCATCAACGGTAAAATTCCAGGCTGATTACACGGGAGAGCACGATGTCACGAGTCACACTGAGCCGATACCTGATCGAACAGACCCGCACCCAGGG
>CBIHQA010000271.1:0-5797 GCA_966211475.1 uncultured Neisseriales bacterium | reverse complement strand
CACGCGGCTCGGTCCGAAGCCGATGATACGGCCATCCTTCACCACCACCGCGCCTACTGGTACCTCGTCCTCTGCGCCGGCCTGCTCGGCCAGCTTCAGTGCTTCGTCCATCGGTCCATCACCTGCAGCCTCGTCGCGCAGCGCCATGCGGCGGGCGTCCAGCGCCAACAGCAGATCGCTGCGGCGGTCCGACGGCAGCTTGGTCCAATGACTGTCCAGCAATGCACCTTCCAGCGCCCACAGCAGGTTCAGTGATGGCTTGAAGCCGGCCGCCTCTACCTGCAGGAACGCTTCCAGCGCGCCAGCCTGGTCCAAATGATCCCGCGTGGTGATGCCAACCGCCGACAGCCAGCGGGCGCTGGCTGCCCCCAGGTTCTTGAGCTGGTTGATCGGTTGTGGCGGGAACTTGGTCTGTCTCATTGGTGTGGCACGCAGGGCAATCGAGCCCTGATGGTAGCACTTGGTCCGAGAAGTCGCACAAAACGGCGCCAGCTCTCGTTTTGCAGCGGATATGGCTGTATCCGACGCTGGAGCAAAATGCCAGCCGTTCGTCGGCAGACTCATCCATTGGTTTGATTCTGTTGCGTATCTGTCCAAAAATCCGGTTGCAAAAGACTGGACTGTCTAAATTATTGGAGACGGTCAAAGCGGTCTCATGCTTCAATGGTTGCCCTGACTTTGCTGCGAGACCTGCCACCGGAGCGTCCGGAGCTTGGTAATGCAATGATTTCAAGCAAACAGTTACTGGAAAAAACCGGCATTTCGCGAGCCACGCTGAACAACTACATCAGCCTTGGCCTGGTCTCGCGTCCCCGGTTGGCGCGCCCGGATTCAGACAGCGGGTCGGCGCCCCGTCTCGGTTACTTCCCGGAAGAGGAAGTCGCCCGGGTCGGTACGATCCAACAGCTCAAACGGGAGGGGTTGAGCATGGCGGACATCGCCGCACGATTGCGTGAGGAATCCAAGGCCAACTCGTCGTCGCCGGCAGCCGGCGTACCCTCGACGCGTGCTTCCGGTGGGATTTCGCCCGCCTCCCCGACCCCGTCTAATCTGCCGCCCAGACTGACGCTGGACGAGCTGCCCTACCCGTCGTACATGGTCGACTACAGCTTCGAGGTCGTCTGGTACAACGATCCGGCCCGCGACCAGATCTTCGGCGGCCTGCCCGATCTGCCGCCCGGCAGCGAAGAACGCAACCTGTTCCGCCTGGCGATCGATGCACGCGGCGAGCGCGATCTGAGCTCCTTCCTGCAATTCCACCTGAGCCTGGCCAAGGGGCGCTTGAACCCGACCCGCTTTGCCGAGGTCTGCCGCGGCATTCCGGCGTCCGAACTGGTCGAACTGCAACGCATGTATGCTGACGCGACGGTGGAACAAGGCCGTCCGGTGTTGCATGGCACGATTGATCTGGACAGTAGCCGGCTGGATACGCAGCAGACTGTCTATGCGTCTTTCTTCCGCGAAGGCATCCTGATCGTCCTGTCGCCGGATTCCGCACCCACGGTGTCGCTGATGGACTTTCTCGCCCACCGGGACGAGGTGATCCGCGGCCTGCTGAAGCGCCGCCTGCCGGTGCTGACCCACCTGGCGGTGCTGGTGGCCGATCTGCAGAACTCGGTGCGTATCTGCTCGGAACTGCCTGCCGAGGAATACTTCGAGCTGATCAACGAGATCTGGGCCACGCTGGCGCCGATCTTCCGCAAGTACCACGGCACCTACGGCAAGCACGTGGGCGACGGCATGGTGTACTACTTCTTCCCGCAGCCGGACAGCAATTACCTGTTCAACGCGCTGCTGTGCGCGCAGGAGATCAAGGAGGCGATGCGTCGTCTGTCCAAATCCTGGCAACTGCGCAAGAACTGGTTCAACGAGCTGTATCTGAACACCGGCCTGCACGAGGGTCAGGAGTGGCTGGGCACCTTCCAGTCATCCACCAGCGTGGAATTCGTGGTGCTAGGCGATACCATCAACCTGGCCTCGCGGATCTCTGACTTCTGCCGCTTCGGCGCCATCTGGGCCAGCAAGGGGCTGGTCAGTCAGTTGACCGGCAACGAGCGGTCGCGGGTCCGCTTCGGCGTGAAGCGGCAAGGCGACGACGGACGGGAAGTGTTCGTGTCGTCCAGTTACGCGATGGTGTCGACGCTGGCGGACCTGTCACGTGATCGCAGCGACAAGCTGAACGACATCGCCGCGCTGCCGATCACGGAAATCATCGATATCCTACCGGCGGGTTAAGCCCAATATTGTTCAAGTTAGAAGCGCGGGAAGCGTCCGTTCGGCCTGAGCTTGTCGAAGGGCGTCACACCACGGGCTGAGATGCTTCGGCAAGCTCAGCAGCAGCCTGAACGGTTTTTTCTCGGTCACGGAACCCCATCTCCTTCGTCGCTCATATCGGGTAGCCCGATAGAGGTAGCCAGGCCGCAGTAGCGTGTCCGGGCGACCCTGTTCGTGCGACTGTCTGCCTCACTGGCGATTGCGTAGGCTGGATGCCAGGGATTGGACCGCTGTGTGTCCAGCCCGATTGGCCAGGAGGCACGCCATGTACAGCTACGATTCCGCAGACTTCGCCGATGAACTGTTGGACGATCTGGACGACATCGACGAGTTCAAATCCACCTTCCGAATCAAGACCCGGCTCGCCAGCAGCCGCCATTTCGCGGTGACCAGCGGCACGGTCACCGTGACAGCCAGCACCCGCTGGAACCTGCCCGGCGTCTGCCCGATCCGCAGCTATATCGTGCGGCTATGGCGCAACGTGGACTGGTGGTTCGACGAAGACAAAGGTGCGCGCACCTTCTCCATCCCCGGGCCATCGACAGCGACCTGGAGCGGTCTGTCCAGCGGGGATTATTACCTGGAGATCGACGTCGGCAGCACCAATACCACCTGCGTGCTGAGCGGCGATATCGAGGTGACGACCTAGCGCAGGAAGCCTGCCGCGTGGTGCGGGCGGGATACCCGCCGCCCTATGCTTGCGCTGGAGCGGACAAATGGCTGAGAACGATCAACAGGCCCGGCCCGGATGGCTGCACTCTGTGCTGGTATCGGTACTTGTCGCGCTGCTTGCCGGCGGAAGCTCGCCCTGGTGGTGGGCTGACCTGAAGACAGCACTGCAAGGCGGCGCCTCCGTCGACAAACACGAGGCGCCTATGGCAGCAGGCCCCGCTGCGACAACGGAAGCGCCGCAACCTCAAACGTCGCGAGATCACACAGCGTCGCAGCAGGTCGACCAAGGCAGCGTCACCGACAGCGACATGCTGGCGGCACTGGGCAAGGCAGGCGTCACGTTCAGCGTCGACAGAGCGGTCATCAACGCTTGGCTTCATGACAGCAACACACCGTACCCCGCCATCGGTGTGGGGCTGCTTGAACTGTTGAAGGGAAAGCGGTTGTCCCGCCCGGTTCCGCTGGATGGCATTGTCTATGACTACCAGCAAGCAGCAGGGACCGAGAAAACCGACACGATCGATCTCGCCCGCTTGAAGACCGCAGTATTGCGACGCTACAACACGGAATACGGAACCGGCGCGAAATACTTCGACGAACTGTTGCAGTGACGATCGGTGGGTCGCCTTGACCCGCGAGTGCAGGATGCATTCAGTCCGAAGCCCGCCGTCGACCTCGACGCATCCCGCAGCCAGACTGTCTACCCTTCGCCACCCGTCAACCTGGCAAAGCGCGCCAGATCGACGTTGCCACCCGAGATGACGATGCCGACCCGCTTGCCGCGGATATCGAGCTTATTGTTCATCACGGCGGCGACGGCCAGGCAGCCGGTGGGTTCGACGATCATTTTCATGCGCGAGGCGAAGAACTTCATCGTCTCGACCAATTCCGCATCACTGGCGGTGACAATGTCGTCCACGTATTCGCGCAGAACCGGGAAGGTATGGCTGCCCAACTGCTGGGTCTGGGCGCCATCCGCCAGCGTATCCGGCGTGTCGATGCGTACCAGCGTGCCGCTGCGGAAGCTCTGCTGGCCGTCGTTGCCGGCTTCCGGCTCGACGCCGTAGATGCTGCAATGCGGGCTCATTGCCCGTGTTGCCACCGCGCAGCCGGACAGCAGGCCACCGCCGCCCAGCGGGGTGACCAGCACATCCAGGTCGCCGACCTCTTCGATCAGCTCCTTGGCGGTGGTGCCCTGCCCGGCCATCACGTGCGGATGGTCGTAGGGCGGAATCAGCGTCAGGCCGCGTTCCTCCGACAGCCGCCGGCCGATTGCGTCTCGGTCTTCGGTGTAGCGGTCGTACAGGATCACCTCGCCGCCATAACCGCGCGTGGCTGCCAGCTTGATGGCCGGCGCGTCGTGCGGCATCACGATGACGGCGTGGCTGCCCAGCAAGCGGGCGGACAAGGCAATCGCCTGCGCATGGTTGCCGGAGGAAAAGGTGATCACGCCACGCTCCCGCTCTGCCGGCGTCATCCGAGAAATCGCGTTGTAGGCGCCGCGCATCTTGAAGGCGCCCATCCGCTGGAAGTTCTCGCACTTGAAGAACAGGTTCGCCCCCGTCAGCGCGTTGGCCGTGGCCGAGGTCAGCACCGGCGTGCGATGGATCGCACCGGCAATGCGTTGATGCGCCAGCACCACGTCGTCAAACGAGATCGCCAGTTCCGTCATGGTTGTTGTCCTTGTTGGGTTGACGCGGATGAGCGCGAGCGCATGTTTCATCATGCAGCATCCCATCCGGCATAAAAAGGAAATCTGCCTATCGGCGGATCAACGTAACGCCGGCCTCGTGAGAACCAGCAGCCGGACCGCCAGCGAGGCCAGCACGCCGCCCAGAAACCAGCCCTGCCAGCGCGCCGCACGTGGATTGCCGTGCAGAAAGCGGCCGACCCGCCCGGCAAACGCGCCCAGCACCGTGTTGAACAGCAGCCCGGCCACCGACAGCACCACGCCGAGCACCACGATCTGCCCCAGCACGCCGCCACGGGCCGGGTCGACGAACTGCGGCAGGAACACCATGAAGAACAGCAGCGCCTTGGGGTTGAGCAGGCAGTTGAGCGTTGCCGCGCGGAACACCTGCCCGAGCGACTTCTGCCGCCCTTCAGTCAGCACCGCCTTGCCGGGCGAACGGACCGCCTGGACGGCAAGCCACAGCAGGTACGCCGCCCCGGCGTAACGGATCAGGTCGAAGGAAGGCGGCCAGGCCGCCACCAATGCCGTCAGGCCGGTTGCCGCCGAGACGGTATGCAGCAGATCGGCTGCCGCGATCCCCAGCGCGGCAGCGAAACCGCCCCGCGGACCATGTGCGACGCCATGGGACAGTACGAACGCCATGTTCGGCCCGGGCGAAAGGAACAACACCATCACGGCCAGCAGGAAAACCGACAGGGTGGACAGGGCAATCATTTTTCTCTCCGTGCGTTGGCAGCCCGCGAATCGCTGCGATCCGCATACCCGGCACGCCTAGCCTACGAGAGCCAGCCATTGCTGCTCAGGGGAAGTTTGCATAGGATGATCAAAACTTTACCGGTAGAGTGACCTGCAAAGTGACCATCCAGAGCGCACCCTTACCCGCTTTTGCCTTCGAGGAAGGCACTCCCCGGGTACAACAGATCGTCGATCAACTGTCGGCCGCCATCGCGGATGGCCGGCTGCCTCAAGGCGCGCGGCTGCCGCCAGTGCGCGAGATGACCATTACGCTGGGGGTGAGCAAGTTCACGGTGATCGATGCACTGGAGCGCCTGCGGGGACGCGGCCTGCTGACTTCCCGCCAGGGCGCCGGGCATTTCGTGGCCCGGCGGACCAGCCGCCCGGACAACACCGCCATGCGCGACCTGCTGCCGCAGGACC
>CBIHQA010000270.1:0-5804 GCA_966211475.1 uncultured Neisseriales bacterium | reverse complement strand
CACCATGAAGATCGCCAGGAAGGTGGCGGCCAGCATGCCACCCATCACCCCGGTCCCGATCGAGTTCCGGCTGGCAGCACCGGCGCCGGTCGACAACACCAGCGGTACCACGCCCAGGATGAAGGCGAGCGAGGTCATCAGGATCGGCCGGAAGCGCAATCGCGCCGCCTCGATGGCCGCCGGGATGGTAGCCATGCCCTCCTGCTTCTTCAGCATCGCGAACTCCACGATCAGGATCGCGTTCTTCGCCGCCAAGCCGATCAACGTCACCAGGCCGATCTGGAAGTACACATCGTTCTGCATGTGTCGCAGCCACACCAGCGTCAGCGCGCCGAACAGACCGAACGGCAGGATCATCAGCACCGAGAACGGCAGCGACCACTTCTCGTACTGCGCCGCCAGGATCAGGAACACCATGACCACGCCCAGGCCCAGCGCGATGGCGGACGTGCTGCCGGTGCGCTTTTCCTGGTAGCTGGCGCCGCCCCAGTCATAGCTGAAGTCGTCCGGCAGGGTTTCCTTGGCCAGCTTTTCCATGGTCTGGATCGCCTGGCCGGAGGAATAACCCGGTGCCGCCGCGCCAAAGATCTTGGCCGCCGGATAGTTGTTGAAGCGGGTCAAAATCTCCGGGCCCGAGGTGTAATGCACCGTGGTCAGCGCCGACATCGGGATCATCTCCCCGGCCGCGGAACGCACGTACACCTTGCCGATGTCTTCCGGCCGCTCGCGGTACTGCGCATCCGCTTGCATCTGCACCTGGAAGGTCCGGCCCAGCTTGTTGAAGTCGTTGACGTAGTACGACCCCATGGTGGCCTGCAACGTCGAGAAGATGTCGGAGATCGACACCCCCAACGCCTTGGCCTTCTCGCGGTCCACTTCCACCGACAGCTGCGGCACGTTGGCCTTGAACAGCGTCTGCAGTCCGCTCAGCTCCTTCTGCTGCGCGGCCTTGGCCATGAACTGCTGGGTGACTTCCGCCAGCCGCTGCGCACCGCCCTCGCCCCGGTTCTGGATATAGAACTCAAAGCCGCCGGTCTGCCCCAGGCCCATGATCGCAGGCGGGTTGAAGGCAAACGAGAACGCCTCCTTGATGCCCATCGACTTGCCGAAGAACTCGCCGATCAACTGGTCAGCAGTCGCCTGGCGCTCGTCCCACGGCTTGAGCGGCACGAACATGGTGCCGGCCGAGCTGCGGTAGCCGCCATTGAGCAGGTCAAAGCCGGAGAAGGCCACCGTGTCCTGCACCGCCGGGTTGCTCTTGGCGATCGCTTCGAGCTGGTCCATCACCTTCTCGGTGCGGGACAGCGTCGAACCGTCCGGCAGGATGGTGGCGGCGATGTAGTAGCCCTGGTCTTCCGACGGCACGAAGCTCGACGGCACCACCCGTTGCAGGCCCAGTACGCCGACGATCATCAGGCCGTACAGCACCAGCGACAGCGTGGCGTGCTTCAGCACCCAGCGCACGCCCGAGGTGTAGCGGTGGGTCATGCGGTCGAACCAGGCGTTGAAGCGGTCCCAGAGGACGTGCTCATGCTTGTGGTCGTGACGCAGGATCAGCGCGCACAGGGCCGGCGACAGGGTCAGCGCCACGGTACCGGAGATCACCACGGCAATCGCGATGGTGATGGCGAACTGCTTGTACAGCTCACCAGTCAGGCCACCGATGAAGGCCACCGGCACGAACACCGCGCACAGCACCAGCACGATGGCGATCACCGGGCCGGTCACCTCGGTCATCGCCTGGTAGGCGGCTTCCAGTGGTGACTTGTCCTCCTGCCACATGATGCGCTCGACGTTCTCCAGCACCACGATCGCGTCGTCCACCACGATACCGATGGACAGCACCATGCCGAACAGCGTCAGCGTGTTGATCGAGTAGCCCAGCAGGTACAGCCCGGCGAAGGTACCGATCAGCGACACCGGCACCGCCAGCATCGGGATCACGGTCGCTCGCCAGTTCTGCAGGAACACGTACACCACGATGAACACCAGGATCATCGCCTCGATCAGCGTCTTGATCACCTCATGGATCGACACCTCGACGAACTTGGTGGTGTCGTAAGGGATCGAGTACACCAGCCCGTCCGGGAACTGCTCGGACAGCTCGGCCATGGTGTTGCGCACTTCCTTGGCGGTATCCAGCGCGTTGGCACCGGATTGCAGGAACACCCCGATCAGCGTCGCCGGCTTGCCGTTGACCTTGCCGATGAAGCTGTAGTCCTTGGCCGCCAGTTCCACCCGTGCCACGTCCTTCAGGCGCAGCGTGGAGCCGTCGCTATTGGCGCGCAGGATGATGTTCTCGAACTCGGAAGCCTCCGCCAGACGGCCCTTGGTGGTCAGGATATAGGTCAGCTCCAAGGGACTCTTGGCCGGTTCCTGGCCAATTTGGCCCGCCGCGTACTGCGAGTTCTGCTCGTTGATCGCGGCCGCCACGTCCATCGGCGTGAGCTTCAGCTGCGCCAGCTTGTCCGGCTGCAGCCAGACGCGCATCGCGTAGTCCTTGGCACCGAAGATCTGCACACTGGCCGCGCCCGGGATACGCTTCAGCCGGTCCAGCATGTTCAGCGACACATAGTTGCTGATGTAGACCGAGTCGAAGCGGTCGGTGGGCGACTGCAACGCGATCACCTGCAGGAAGGAGCTGGAGCTCTTCTGCACCACCACGCCCTGCCGGCGCACTTCCTGCGGCAGGCGCGGGTCGGCCAGCTTGACGCGGTTGTTGACGTTGGTGGCCGCGTCATCGGCATTGGTGCCGACTTCGAAGGTGACGTTGATGGTGACCACGCCGGTGGAAGTCGACGTCGAGTTCATGTAGATCATGTGCTCGACGCCGTTGATCTGCTCCTCCAGCGGCGCGGCAACGGTCTGTTCCAGCACCTCGGCCGAAGCGCCCGGATAGGTCGCGGTCACCGTGATCACCGGCGGCGCGATTTCCGGGTACTGCGCGATCGGCAGGGTACGCATCGACGCAAGGCCGGCGATCACGATGAACAGTGACAGCACCGTCGCGAAGATAGGTCGGGATATGAAAAAGCGGGATAGCATCGTCGGTTGCCTCGCTTAAGCCTTCTTCGCCGGAGCGCCTGCGCCAGCCGGGGCTCCGCCCGGTGCACCCGGCATACCCCCCGGCGGCGTCACCATCACCGGCGCACCCGGACGGACCTTGACCACGCCGTCGGTGATGATCTTCTCGCCGGCATTCAGGCCCTTGTTGATCACCCAGCCTGTGCCGGACCAGTCACCCACGTCCACTGGACGGAAGTTGGCCACGTTCTTGGCATCGACCACGTAGACGAACTTGCCCTTCGGCCCTTCCATCACGGCGCGCTGCGGTACCACCACGGCATGCGGACGGGTCGCACCGGACAGCTGCACCTTCACGAATTGGCCGGGCTTGAGCACGCCCTTCGGGTTCGGTAGCGTGGCACGGGCCGACTGCGCACCGGTGCCCGGATCGATCAGGTTGGCGGTGAAATCGAGCTTGCCCTGGTCGGAGAGCGTGGTGCCATCCGACAGCACCACCTTGACGGCGAACTTGCCATCCGCGGGCAGGGTGAGCTGGCCTGTACCTGACTCGCGGTCGAGTTTCAGCCGGTCGTTGTCGGAGAAGCCGAAATTCACGTAGATCGGGTCAGTCTGGACCACGGTGGTCAGCAGGCCGGCTTCGCCCGGCGACACCAGTGCGCCTTCGGAATGCGCGGCCTTGCCGGTCAGCCCGCTGATCGGCGCGGTCACCCGGGTGTAGCCGAGGTTGAGCTTGGCCGTTTGCACCTGGGCGCGGGCGGCCTTCACATTGGCCAGCGCGATCTGCTCGCCGGAGACGGCGTCGTCGAACTCCTTCTGGCTGATCGCCTTGTCGCCGGCCAGTTGCTTCAGCCGGGCGGCATCGCGCTGCGCCTTGCCATACTGCGCATCGGCGCTGGCCGCACTGGCTTCCGCCTGCGCCAGCGCCGCTTCGAACGGCGCCGGGTCGATGGTGAACAGCAACGAGCCGGAATCGACCTTCGCGCCTTCCTGGTAGTGGCGCTTCAGCAGGTTGCCGGTCACGCGGGCACGGATTTCCACCTCGCGCGAGCCAGCGGTCTGGCCGGTGTATTCCAGTGTCACCGGCACGTCGGCCGGCTTCACTTCCTGCACGCTGACCATCGGTGGCGGCATCTGGTGTTGTTCGGCGGCGCCGCCGCCCTTGCAGGCGGTCAGCAGCGCTGCGCTCGTCAATGCGACGATGGGTAGCAGCACGGCGCCGGGTGGCAGGCGGAAAGCGCGCGGGTTTTGCTTGGGTAGCGGGGCGGTCACTGCTCGACTCCTCGAAACGCGAAATAGCAACCGGGACGTCGCCACCCGCCGAACTGCCTTGGGGTGACGCGCCCGAATCTGGGCTCTGTCCTTCCGGGGGAAGGACGGGGAAACGCAAACAAAAATCAGTCGCTTGCCGATCGTCGGGACTGGCCCGCGATTGGACGGAACACAGGGTTTTCGAAAGGAGCCTTTTGCTTTCGAAAACATTCGTGAGCGTCCACAGCGCACCGGCACGCAATCAACGACGGTACCCGTCGCAGAGTCGGCGGCATCCGCGGATCAAACCTGATCCCGGCGCGGCAGATTGGCTTCACTAGCTCAAATCAGTTCTAAGGGGGCAGACCTGCCGGCCAGACCAATCGTAAAAGATTGACGGCGCGGTTGAAACTGATTGAATGTGTTACTATCGTACATACATACAAGCATGTATGTAAATAGTGATGTTTGGACTGCATACGATATCCCGACTTGCCGGTGTTGTATGCAGGCATAAAACGGGTAACCCTGCTGCCGGCATGGATTTGACAGCTGGCCCGCATCACCGGAAACTGCCGGACACTTTTCGCCATTGGCGAATGCAGTAAAGACCAGCCAAAGCGGTTTGGATACAAGACTTTGGCGGTCGCGTAGGAAGCCGTCCCCCGTTGGGGGTCGGGATGCCAGGTCCGTTCGACAGACCGGATCTGAAGATTTGAAGACGAAGCAGCCGGTTTGTCGGCTCGCGGGCCTGGCTCGTGGTCCGATGCAACCAACCGGTCTCCGGAAGCAGCCCCTGCTGCCGGAGAGATGGAACACCCGACTATGGCAAGACGGACCAAGGAAGAAGCGAAGGAAACCCGTAACCGCATCCTGGATACGGCGGAAGCCGTGTTCCACGAGAAAGGCGTTTCCCGCACCACCCTGGGCGATATCGCGGCCGCGGCCGGCGTCACCCGGGGTGCCATCTATTGGCACTTCAAGAACAAGGTGGACCTGTTCCACGCGATGCTGGAACGGGTGTGCCTGCCGATCGAAGACGTGGCGCTGCGGGCCGGCGACGCCAGCCTGACCGATCCGCTCTCCTACATCCGCAACTGCGCCTTGGCAGTGCTGACCAAGACCGCCAACGACCCGCAGGCCCGCCGCGTGTTCGACATCGTCTGCCATAAATGCGAGCTGGTGGACGAAATGAGCGCGGCCCGAGACCGCTACATCGAAGGCCGCACCGCCTGCCTCGGCCAGATGGAAACCGGCTTCAAGCACGCCGTGGCACTGGGCCAGCTCTCCTCCAGCGTGAACCCGCGCCGTGCCGCAGTGACACTACACGCACTGATCGATGGCCTGATCGCCAACTGGACACTACAACCCGACTACTTCCCGCTGGCGGAAGAGGCGGAACAGGTGGTCAACCAATTCATGCAGGGGCTGAAGCTGTCCTGCAGCCAGCCGGATAAACATTGATCGGGTCGTTGAAGCAGAGCCTCCGGCTATAGGGCGGAAAAGCGCAGCGCCTTCCGCCGTTGAAG
>CBIHQA010000269.1:0-5808 GCA_966211475.1 uncultured Neisseriales bacterium | reverse complement strand
GAAGAGAGCGACGAACTGATCGCCGCGCTGGAGCCGCACGGTATTGCGCCGATCTACCTGCTGGCCCCGACTACGCCGGCCGCGCGCATGCAGGCTATCGGCGCCCGCGCCAAGGGATACGTCTACTACGTCTCGCTCAAGGGCGTGACCGGTGCCGCCAACCTGGACTACAGTGCAGTGGCCGAACGGATGACCCTGCTGCGCGAGCACATCCGGCTGCCGATCGGCGTGGGTTTCGGCATCCGGGACGGCGCGGCTGCGGCTGCCGTCTCCCAGGTGGCGGACGCCGTCATCGTCGGCTCCCGCCTGGTGCAGGAAGTGGAAGCGAGTACGCCGGACACCGTCTGCGATAATTTGCAACGACTGGTTGCCGAACTGCGTAGGGCGATGGATGCCGCTACGCAAGGAGCGCAATAAGACCGGTGCGCGACATGCCCGATCTTTTGCGTTCACAAGACTGAGGAAACGACTATGAGCTGGTTGCAGAAACTGCTCCCCCCCAAGATCAAGAGCAAGCCGGCCGGCGGCAAGACCGTGGTGCCGGAAGGCCTGTGGAGCAAGTGTTCCGCCTGCGAAGCGGTGCTGTACCGCACCGACCTGGAGAACAACCTCTACGTCTGCCCCAAGTGCAACCACCACAATGCCTTGTCCGCCCGCAAGCGGCTGGACCTGTTGCTGGACCCGGAGGGCCGCCACGAGATCGGTGCCGAAGTGGTGCCGGTGGACAGCCTGAAGTTCAAGGACAGCAAACGCTACCCGGACCGCCTGGAAGCCGCACTCGCCGAAACCGGTGAAACTGACGCGCTGGTGGTGATGCAGGGCGCGGTGATGCGCCAGCCCATCGTGGCGGCTGCATTCGAATTCAAGTTCATCGGTGGTTCAATGGGCTCGGTGGTGGGCGAGCGCTTCGTGCGTGGCGTGAATGCCGCCATCGAGCAGAACGCGCCGTTCCTGTGCGTCTCGGCCTCTGGTGGCGCCCGCATGCAGGAAGGCCTGAGCTCGCTGATGCAGATGGCCAAGACCAGCGCGGCGCTCACCAAGCTTGCGGAACGCGGCCTGCCGTTCATCTCGCTGCTGACCGACCCGACCATGGGTGGCGTGTCGGCCAGCTTCGCCTTCCTGGGGGACGTGGTGATCGCCGAACACGGCGCGCTGATCGGCTTTGCCGGCCCGCGCGTGATCGAACAAACCGTGCGCGAAACGCTGCCGGAAGGCTTCCAGCGTTCCGAGTTCCTGCTGGAGCACGGTGCGATCGACATGATCGTCGACCGCCGCGACCTGCGTCGCGAGCTGGCCGACCTGCTGACGCTGCTGCAACGCCAACCTGCCCTGGACGCCTGATTTCCCGATGACAGTTCCCTCCTCACCGACGCCGGGCGCCTTGCCGCGCGACGTCGATGGCTGGCTTGCGCATCTGGAAGCGCTGCACCCCAATGTGATCGAGCTGGGGCTCGAACGGGTGTATCGGGTGCGTGACGCCATGGGGCTGCAACCGGCCTGTCCGGTAATCATCGTTGGTGGCACCAATGGCAAGGGTTCGGTGTGCACGTTCCTGGAGCGCATCTATAGCGCCGCCGGCTTCCGTGTCGGCTGCTATACCTCTCCGCACCTGGTTCGCTACCACGAACGGATGCGAATCGATCTGGCGCCGGTGTCCGACGACGGCTTGTGCCGCTCGTTCGAAGCAGTCGAGCGGGGCAGGGGCGACACAGCGCTGACCTACTTCGAATTCGGCACGCTGGCAGCTGTCTCGGCATTCCTCGACGCCAAGGTCGACGTGATGATCCTGGAGGTCGGCCTCGGTGGCCGGCTTGACGCGGTCAATGCCTTCGACGCGGATTGTTCCGTGGTGACCAGCGTCGACCTCGATCACCAAGCATTCCTCGGCGATACCCGCGAGGCGATCGGCTTCGAAAAGGCCGGCATCTACCGCGCCGGCAAGCCCGCCATCTGTGCCGACCCGAATCCGCCCGCCACACTGGTTGAACATGCCCGAGCGATTGGCGCACAGTGGCTGGCGATCGGTGAACAGTTTGGTTTCCGCAAGCAGGACACCCAGTGGGAAGCCTGGTGCGGCGACAAGCGTTACCACTCCCTGCCGTTTCCGGCCTTGCGCGGCCACTACCAGTTAGCCAATGCGAGTGCTGCGCTGGCTGCGCTGACGCAACTTCAGGACCGTGTACCGGTCAACATGGGCGCCATCCGGCGGGGGCTGCTTGAGGTCGAGCTGCCAGGACGTTTCCAAGTTCTGCCGGGCCGTCCGGCCGTGGTGCTGGATGTGGGGCACAACCCGCATGCCGCTCGGGCGCTGGACTACAGCTTGCTGCAGATGGGCTTCTATGAGCGCACCACCGCCGTGTGCGGAATGATGCGCGATAAGGACATGGATGCCGTAGTGGCCGCCCTGGCCCAGCGCATCGACCGCTGGTACGTCTGCGACCTGCCTGCCACGCCACGTGCTGCGACTGGTGAGGAACTGGCCGAGGTGGTGCGTCGCCATGGCGGCCAGGCGACGGTCTTCCCGACTGCGGCCGACGCGTATCGCGCTGCACTGGCCGATGGCGGCGAGCGCGACCGCGTGGTGGTATTCGGGTCATTTTTCACGGTCGGCGATGTCCTGACCGAGCGGGCGCGCCAGAGTGCGCGGCCGTGAACCTGTGAGATCTTGATGAGCGATCAACCTTCCCAACTCCAGCGTCTGACCGAGGAACAGCAGCAACTCCGCCGCAAAGCACGCCGCCGTCTGATTGGCGCCGTGGCCCTGGTGCTGCTGATGGTCATCGTGTTGCCGATGGTGCTCGACCACGAGCCCAAGCCGCTGGCCAACGACGTGCGGATCGACATCCCCGATCAGGACAGCAACAAGCTGCCACCGCTCGCGGTGCCGTCGCCAACGACTGCCACGGGCGAAGCGGTGCAGTCGGATGCCCCGGCTTCCTCGGTGGTGACGCCGTTGCCGAAGGAGGCGTTGGCAGAGGCGCCGTCGTCGCCGGCCGCAACGGTCAAACAGGCCAAGCCTGAAGCGGTGAAACCGGAAGCCACCAAGCCGGCCCCCAAACCCGCTGAAGCAAAGCCCGCTGAGGCAAAGCAGGGTGAGGACGCGATTGCCGCCCTGGCCCGCAGCAAGGAGTCGCAACAGGCCAACAAGCCGGCTTCCGCGACGGCCGATGCCAAGAGCGGCAAGCCTTTCGCCGTGCAGTTCGCCGCCCTGAACGACGGCGCCAAGGCCAAGGAGCTGCTGCAGAAACTGTCCCACCTGGGCATCAAGGCCTTCGTCGTGACCTCACACACGGCGCAGGGCGAATTCAGCAAAGTGCGCGCAGGCCCGTTCAAGACACGTGAAGAAGCCGACAAGGTGAAGCAGAAGGCGAGCGCGGCCGGCCTGCCGGCCTTCGTTGTGGCGCAGTGAGCGGGCGGCGGACGTGACTGGATTTGACTATGCCGTGCTGGCAATCGTCGGCGTGTCTGTCGTGCTGGCGACCATGCGCGGTTTCGTACGCGAGTTGTTGGCCCTGCTGACCTGGGTGGCGGCCTATTTCGTGGCCCAGACCTTCTACGCCGACGTGGTGCCGTGGCTGCCGGCGGAAATCCCAGGCGAGCCGCTGAAGATGTTGGTCGCCTTTGCATTGCTGATGTTTGCCACCTGGCTGTCCATGGTGCTGCTGACCATCACCCTGTCCGAGCTGATCAAGAGCGCAGGCCTTGCGCCGGCCGACCGTCTGTTGGGGGCGGGATTCGGGCTGTTGCGCGGTATTCTCGTCGTGCTCGTGCTGGTGATTCTGGCGGGCTTGACCAAACTGCCACAAAGCCCCATCTGGAGAGAGGCGACCTTCAGTGCACCGCTGGAGGCGACCGTGGACTATGCCAAGCCCTGGCTTCCAGAGGGATTGGCCAAGAACGTGCATTTTTAAGATTTCCGGCTGGCGGCCCTGATGCCTTCAGCCATGATCCCGCCAGAGCGGCTCGCGCCAGCGGGATGGAACCGTACCCCCCGGTAACTTTGAGGCTTTTCAAACCATGTGTGGCATTCTGGGCATCGTCGGCAAACAGCCGGTTAACCAGCTTCTGTACGACGGACTGCTGATCCTGCAACACCGTGGGCAGGACGCCGCCGGCATCGTCACGGCCAGCGACAATTCCTTCCATATGCACAAGGGCAACGGCCTGGTGAGCGACGTGTTCCGTACGCGGAACATGCGGTCCCTGACCGGCACTAGCGGGATTGCCCACGTCCGCTACCCGACGGCGGGTTCGTCCTCGGTGGCGGAAGCCCAGCCGTTCTATGTGAATTCCCCGTTCGGCATCGTGCTGGCGCACAACGGCAACCTGACCAATGCCGACCAGCTCAAGCAGGACATGTTCAAGACCGACCTGCGCCACATCAACACCAACTCGGATTCCGAGGTGCTGCTGAACGTGTTTGCGCATGAGCTGGAACGCCACGTCCGTGGTACCGAGCTGACGCCGGATGCCGTGTTCCAGGCCGTTGCCGGTGTCCACAAGCGCTGCCGTGGCGCCTACGGCGTGGTGGCGATGATCGCCGGTCACGGCCTGGTCGCCTTCCGCGATCCCTACGGCATCCGTCCGCTGGTCTACGGCGAAATCGATACCCCGGCTGGCCGCGAATACCTGGTGGCCAGCGAGTCGGTGGCGCTGG
Source organism: uncultured Neisseriales bacterium (assembly GCA_966211475.1). Taxonomy (GTDB): domain Bacteria; phylum Pseudomonadota; class Gammaproteobacteria; order Burkholderiales; family Leeiaceae; genus Leeia. Next base: position 1,151 of record CBIHQA010000269.1, on the reverse strand, counting down.
ATTCGCTCGGCTTCCGCAAGGTGCGCGACCTGGCACCGGGTGAGGCGCTGTTCATCGATTTCGAAGGCACGCTGCATTCGCGGCAGTGCACTGAGAGCCCGAGCCTGCACACCTGCATCTTCGAATACGTCTACCTGGCCCGTCCGGACTCCACCATCGACGGCATCCTGGTGCACGAAGCACGCCTGAACATGGGCAAGAAGTTGGCCGAGAAGGTCAAGCGCGTACTGGGCGACCAGCGCATCGACGTGGTGATCCCCATCCCCGACACCAGCCGCCCGAGCGGCCTGGAGCTGGCGAATTCGCTGGGCTTGCCGTACCGCGATGGCTTCATCAAGAACCGCTACATCGGCCGTACCTTCATCATGCCGGGCCAGAGCGCCCGCAAGAAATCGGTCCGCCAGAAGTTGAACCCCATCGGCAGCGAATTCGCCGGCAAGAACGTGCTGCTGATCGACGACTCGATCGTGCGCGGCACCACCAGCCGCGAGATCGTGCAGATGGCCCGTGACGCTGGCGCTACCAAGGTGTTCTTTGCGTCCGCCGCGCCGCCGGTACGCTTCCCCTACGTCTACGGCATCGACATGCCGAGCCGTGCCGAGCTGCTGGCCAGCGGACGTACCGACGAGCAGATCGCCGAAGCGATCGGTGCCGACGCGGTGATCTACCAGGACTTGGAAGCGCTGCGCGATGCGGTAAACGCCGCCGCGCCGAAGCAGATCGAATTCGACGCTTCCTGCTTCGACGGCAAGTACACCACGGGTGACATCACTGAAGCCTATCTGGCCGAAGTCGAAGCCAGGCGTTCGGATACCAAGAAGGAAGCCGACGGTGACGACGGCCATTCGCGCTCCTTGGACATGAATGTCGGTGTGGCGGAGCAGTCGCTGCGCAACGAAGAGTGAGCAAGGCATGAGCGACAACAGCAAGGCGGGCGCTACTCCGCTGGACCCGGCTTGGGGCGATGCCACCCGCGCGGTGCGCGCCGGCAGCCTGCGCAGCCCGTTCGGCGAACATAGCGAAGCGGCCTTCATGACCTCGAGCTTCATGTTCGAGTCCGCCGAACAGGCGGCGGCGCGCTTCTCCGGCGAGGAAGACGGCTACATCTACTACCGTTTCTCCAACCCGTCGGTGTCGATGTTCGAGGCCCG
>CBIHQA010000268.1:0-5820 GCA_966211475.1 uncultured Neisseriales bacterium | reverse complement strand
CCCGATTTTCCACATTCCCCCGCGCCCTTCCGTGCAGGGCCTGCATCGCCGAACCGAAAGCTTTCTCGAAGGGAACTACGCGCCGGTCACCACTCCGTGCCGAGGCTGGCATCCGCTCCGCGGGCCGGCTAAGCTCAAACCGACGAGGCCGCGCCAAGACCGGCCGTTGGCCTGCGATACCGGGAGGGGACATGCTGTCGTGGCAATCCGATGAGGTTGCGCTGGTGCTGTCGGGCGGTGGCGCCCGGGCGGCCTATCAGGTTGGCGTGCTCAAGGCGCTGGCCCGTATCCTGCCCGTGGAGCGCTCCCATCCTTTCCGGATCATCGTCGGCACCAGTGCCGGCGCGATCAACGCCGGTGCGCTGGCCGCCGAGGCGGACAGCTTCCATACCGGCTGTGCCAAGCTCGAGGCGGTCTGGAAAGGCCTGCATTGCGCACGCATCTATCGCTCCGACGCCGCCGGCGTGGGCAAGCAGGTGTTGCACTGGGTGCTGTCTTTCTTCTCGGGCGGTCTGGGGCGGCACAATCCGAAATCTTTCCTCGATAGCACGCCGCTGAAGGGTTTCCTGTCCGAAGTGATCGCCTTCGACCGTATCCGCGATGCCGTGGCATCCGGCGGGCTGAAGGCCGTCACCGTTACCGCGATGGGCTACAGCACCGGCCAGTCGGTCAGCTTCTTCGAAGGGGAGGCCGCCTACGCCTGGCAGCGGGCGCAGCGCATCGGCTTGCAGTGCAACCTGGGGATCGATCACCTGATGGCCTCTAGCGCGATTCCGCTGGTCTTTCCTGCCGCCCGCATCAACCGGGAGTATTTTGGCGACGGTTCGATCCGGCAGACCGCACCGATCAGCCCGGCGTTGCATTTCGGTGCCCGCAAGGTGCTGGTGATCGGGGTGTCGCCCAAGCGCCACCGTCAGCCGGACCGCGTAAGGGTGGAAGTACATCCCTCGCTAGCCCAGGTGGCGGGGCAGCTGCTCAACGGCACCTTCCTGGACAGCCTGGAAAACGACCTTGAGCGACTGCAAACGCTGAATCGCCTATTGGACCTGATCCCGGAAGAGCGCCTGCGCCAGGCCGGCGTGCCGATGCGCAAGGTCGACGTGCTGCTGATCTCACCCAGCGAGGAACTGGAGCCGATCGCCGCCAAGTATCACGACGCCTTCCCCCGTCCGGTCCGCTACTTGCTGCGCGGCATTGGTGCGCTGCGCCGTAGCGGTTCCGTGCTGGCCAGCTACCTGCTGTTCGAGCCGCCCTATACGCGAGCGCTGATCCGTCTCGGCTACCGCGACGCCATGCGGCAGGCCACGGAAATCCGGAATTTCCTCGGTGTGGACGAACCCTTCGATCCCGCCAGTGGTTTCCGCGGCGGGGTCTGATACCGCGCCCTTTCCGAAGGTCGCGTCCGGGAAGGTCATGTATCGGTCATTTGGCCCTGCTATTGTCGCGCCGCTTCGGGGAGGGCTTAATGTAACAGCGACTGTCTTGCCACCGGATGAGGTGAAGGGCGGGCAGGGTCACCCGCTGAAAGGGGAGGACCTCTCCCGCCGTTTTCTGTTGACGGGCTCTTCCATTAACCGTGCGGGGACGGCGGCAACGCGCTATGCTTTCCGGCCGGAAATGGTGGGTTCTGACTGTCCCGTCAACCACTTAGCGGATGCGGGTATCCGGACGACATGGGCAAATCATGCGCTGTACCGCGCGAAACCCCGCCAGCGCTTACGTTGCGCGAGGGGTTTGCCTTGCATGTGTCCGCGTTTCTGCACAGAATGTAACTAGTTAATTCGGGTTGCCGTACCCTGCGGCGAACCGATGTTGTCCTGCTCCCAGCATCCCATGGAGTGTCACCGTGTCCGAATTACTACGAAAAATTGACGCACGCACCAAGCTCGCAGGGACCAACAAGCTGGAAATCCTGTTGTTCACGCTCGGCACGGATCAACGCACCGGCCGCCGCGAGAACTTCGGCATCAACGTCTTCAAGGTGCGCGAAGTGATGCGCACGCCGGAAATCACCCACGCCCCGGAAATGCCGGCCTGTGTGGAAGGTATGGTCAGCCTGCGCGGCCAGTTGGTGCCGGTGGTGGATCTGGCCAAGTACACCGGCGTGCAGACGGCGTCGCGCCCGGAAATCATGATCGTCACCGAGTACAACGGCCATACGCAGGGCTTCCTGGTGGAAGCGGTCGACACCATCCTGCGGCTCGACTGGTCGCAGATGCGCGTGCCGCCCGACATGCTGACTGCCCAGATGGGTGGCATCATCACCGCCGTCACCGAGCTCGAAAACGGTAAGTTGGTGATGATGATGGACGTCGAAAAGGTGCTTGCCGAAACCAGCGCCTACGATGACGGGATGCTCTTCCATAGCATCAAGCCGCTCGGCAAGAAGAAGACCATCTATTTCGCCGATGATTCCGCGGTTGCTCGCAAACAGATCGAAAAGACGCTGGACCTGATGGGCGTCGAATACCATGCCGCCATCAACGGCAAGCGCGCCTGGGACGAGCTCGACAAGATGGCCGCCTACGCCGAGACCAACGGACAGGTGATGAAGGACATCGTCAATCTGGTCCTCACCGACGTCGAAATGCCCGAGATGGACGGCTACATGCTGACCAAGAACATCAAGTCCGATCCGCGCTTCCGCGGCATTCCGGTCCTGATGCATTCCTCGCTGTCGTCCATGCAGAACCGCAAGCTCGGCGAAAGCGTCGGGGTGGACGAGTACGTTGCCAAGTTCGAGCCGCAGAAGCTGGCCGAAACCCTGACCCGCCTGCTGGGCGAATAAGCGCGATCGACGGACAGGAAGACCGACATGGCATTAAACTCCAACGAGAATCTCCTCGACAGCATCGACGCCCGCACCAAGCTGGCAGGCTCCAACAAGATGGAGATCCTGCTGTTCACGCTGGGTACCGGCGAAATCTTCGGCATCAACGTGTTCAAGGTGCGCGAAGTCTCCCAGACCCCCAAGATCACCAAGACGCCGAACATGCCCGTCGGCGTGGAAGGCGTGATCTCGCTGCGCGGCAACATCATCCCGATCATCTCGCTGTGCAAGTTTGTCAGCCCCGGCGACAATCGCAGCAGCGAACAGACGATGATCGTCACCGAATTCAGCCGCCACACCCAGGCTTTCCTGGTGAACGACGTGGACCGCATCATCCGCGTGGACTGGGACAAGGTCCGTGCCCCGGAAGGCATGCTGGCCGGCCATCAGGAACTGATCACCGCCGTCACCGAACTGCCCGACGGCAAGCTGGTGTCCATCCTGGACGTGGAAAAGATCCTCGCCAGCGTGATCGGCGAGCGCGCGATTCCCGACATGCCGCATTCCGAGGTCCCCGAAGACGTGTTCATGTTCTTCTGTGATGACTCGGTCGTGGCCCGCAAGGAAATCATGTCGGTGCTGGAAAAGCTGGGCGCCCGCTACCATCAGGCCAACAACGGCAAGGAAGCGTGGACCAAGCTACAGAACCTGGCGAACAGCTCGCAGAACGACGGCCAGCCGCTGTCGAATCATCTCAAGCTCATTCTGGTCGACGCCGAAATGCCGGAAATGGACGGCTACGTGCTGACCAAGCACATCAAGGCGGATCACCGCTTCAAGGGCATCCCTGTGGTGATGCACTCCTCGCTGTCCTCCGCGGCCAACCGCGCCATGGGCAACAGCGTCGGGGTGGACGCGTATGTGGCAAAATTCGACCCGATCATATTGGCCGAAACCATCAAACCGTTGTTGGTGAGCTAACCCTAAGACATTGCCTAGAGGCCCGGAGACAAGCGCATGTCCGACAAGAACATTCGATTCCTCGTCGTCGACGATTTTTCGACGATGCGACGGATCGTCCGTAATCTGCTCAAGGAGCTCGGCTTCACCAACGTTGACGAAGCCGAAGACGGCCAGATCGCGTTACACAAGCTCCAGAACACCAGCTACGACTTTGTCGTGTCGGACTGGAACATGCCGAACATGACCGGCATTGAGCTGCTGCGGGCTGTTCGCGCTGACGCCAATCTGAAGAAGCTGCCGTTCCTGATGATTACCGCCGAAGCAAAGAAGGAGAACATCATCGAGGCGGCGACCGCAGGTGCCAGCGGTTACATCGTCAAGCCGTTCACCGCGGCGACGCTTGACGAGAAGCTCAACAAAATCTTCCAGATCGTTGGCAAATAAGAGGAGTGTGGCGTGACTAACCGACACTACGAGAGCGGCGACTCCGCCGAGCTGGAAGCTCTGTTCGACAGCATCGTGACGGCCAACATCGAGCAGGAAACACCGGCCCCCAAGGCCGAGCCTGCTCCGGCACCGGTGCCCGAAGCCGTCGCGGAACCGATACCCGAACCGGCCGCCGTGCTGATGGCCGCGCAGGTCGCCCAGGCCGCCGTGCCGGTATCGGAAATGGCCGAACCCGCCAAGTCCATGTTCGAGCAGATCGGGCACATGACCCGCAAGCTGCATGACACCCTGCGCGAGCTGGGGTTCGACAAGGCCGTCGAAAAGGTGGTGGCCGATACCATCCCGGATGCGCGTGATCGCCTGGCCTATGTGGCCAAGCTGACCGAACAGGCGGCTGACAAGGTGTTGTCCGCGATCGACATTGCGAAGCCGATCCAGGAAAAGCTGACCGACGATTCCGAAGCACTGGCCTCCCGCTGGGAAAAGCTGTTCGCCAACCAGCTCTCCGTGGACGAGTTCAAGGCGCTGGCGCAGGAGACCCGTGTTTTCCTGAACCGGATGCACGGCGAAACCCGCCAGACCGACGCCATCCTGCTCGATATCATGATGGCGCAGGACTTCCAGGACTTGACCGGCCAGGTGATCAAGAAGATCGTCGGCATGGCGAAGGAGATGGAAGAAGCCTTGTTCAATTTCCTGGTCGAATACAACCCCAGTGGCGCAGGCAAGGTCGAAGCGCCGGCCCAGCTCGAAAACGGCCCGGTCATCAAGGCCGACGGCCGTACCGACGTGGTGACCGACCAGCAGCAGGTCGACGACCTGCTGGCCAGCCTGGGCTTCTGATCAGACGCAACACGGTGGCCCCCAAGCACGGGTCGCCGAATTGGATGAAACCAGGCAAACCGCGGAGTTCCGCGACCGCCCGAATCAGTTGGGCGCTGCCCGGCACCAGTCGTCGGCGCAATCACGCGATGGTGCTGCCGCTTAATCGCCGCGAGGAACGGACATGAGCGACTTTGCAGGTATGGAAGACCTGCTCCAGGATTTCCTGACGGAAGCCTCCGACCTGTTGTCTGACGTCGACAACAAGCTGGTGGAACTGGAGCGTCGATCCGATGACCGGACCCTGCTGAACGACATCTTTCGCGGATTCCACACCATCAAGGGTGGCGCGGGCTTCCTCAATGTCGATGTGCTGGTCAACCTGTGCCACCGCACGGAAAACCTGTTCGACAAGCTGCGCAACGGCGAGATGAAGCTGACGCCGACCATCATGGATTACATCCTGGCCTCCACCGGGGTGGTGCGTGAGATGTTCGGCGATCTGGCGCAGTCCCGCCCGCCGAAAGCCGCCCCTCAGGATCTGCTGGACGCGCTGGATGCCGTGCTGGACGGCAACGAAGTGCCTGCGCCAGCCGCTGCGCCGGCACCGGCAGCTCCGGTTGCACAGCCCGCACCGGTCGCAACCGGCAATCCTGGCCAAGGGCCGGACTGGCAACTGCTGTACGACAGCTTGCTCGGCAAGGCACCCGCCGCCGCGGCACCCAAGCCGGCTGCTGCACCCGCACCTGCCGCGTCCACTGCGCTGGAAACGGCGCCCGTCAAGGCAAGCGCGCCGGCATCGCTCACCGAGCCAGCCA
>CBIHQA010000267.1:0-5864 GCA_966211475.1 uncultured Neisseriales bacterium | reverse complement strand
ACGGGGCGGCCCGTGGATACTGGAGGCCGCACGCCACCGAGGCGCGGGGTTGGTATTGTACAGCCAGCGTATAGCGTGCCCGCAAAAAACACGCGGCCCTGTCGAGGGCCGCTTTGGCAGAATTCGGCATCTGCCTATTTTAGCTGGATGCGCTCGGGCGTGCAGCGATCCGATGAGGCCGCCCCCCTCATCGAGGGGCGCCTGGTCACATCAACTCAGCCTAGCTCTTTCAGCAGACGGCGGGCTTCACCCTGTTGTGCCGACGAGCCTTCCTGCTCCACCTCCACCAGGATTTCACGCGCGCCTTCGCGGTCACCCATGTCGAGGTAGGCTTTGGCCAGATCCAGCTTGGTCGACACCGGATCACTGCCGTCGCCCAGCCCCATATCGCTGCTTTCGCCTTGCGGCTCTTCCAGATCCAGGCTGATGTCGGACAGATCGAGGTCGATCGACGGCATGGCGGTGGCCGGTGCTGCTGGCGCAGGAGCGGGCGCCGGCGCGGCAGCAGGCTTGCTGTCGTCGAGTTCGAAGTCGAAGTCCAGCAGGGCCGCTTCATCGGACGCGACCGGCGTCATGGACACCTCTTCCACGCCATCATCCAGCGACACTTCCTCGACCGGCGATTCCATCGGCGGCAGCTCGAAATCGAGCGCCAGATCGTCGGCAGCAGCCTCTGGCTCTGCCGCAACCGGCTCGAGCGGAGACGCATCCGGCAGACTTGCCTCCGCTTCCGGCAGCGACAGTTCGCCCAGATCGAAATCGATCTCGTGCGCAGCCTCTTCCATTGCAGGTTCAGGTTCTGCCGCTTCCGGCATGTCCAGCATCGGCTCGGACAGCGCCGGCGGTGCGGACAGGGTCAGAGTCTCGTCCAGATTGAAATCGAGATCGCTGGATTCTGCGGCCTGCTGCGGAGCCTCGGTGATCGGCGCTTCCGACGCGGATTCGCCAAGGTCGAAGTCCAGGTCGAGTTTGCTGGCTTCTCCGGCAGCGGCGACAGCTGCCACAGCTGCAGTGCCCGTCGCGGCAGCCACCGCGACATCGGCAGCCTTGTTGCCACTATAGAGCGGATTCTGCGGTTCGAGCTGGCGCCCCATATCAGCCGCGCGCTCCCACAGCGGACCGCTGCCCTGGGTAGCGGCATGCAGCTCGCTGGCGAGGGTTTCGAACGCCATCCGATCCTTGCGGTTGGCGTAGATCTCCATCAGCTTCAGGCGGACTTCCTGACGAGAGCCGTCCTTCTGCAGCGCATCCTTGAGGATTTCCTCAGCCTGCGGATCGCGACCATAAGCCAGATAGACTTCGGCTTCGGCGATCGGATCGACTTCGTCGGTATCGATGGCGCCCAGCCCTTCCCGGCTGAAATCGGTCAGGAAGGAGTTTTCGGTGTGCCCGGTGTTGATCACCGCGCCGCCGGTGTTACCGATATTGGTATTGGCCTTGAGATCGCTACCGCTGATGATGCTGTCTTCGAACCCGGTTTGCTGACGACGGCGACGCCAGATCAGCAGCCCACCCAACAGGGCGATCACACCGGCCCCGGCGCCGATCAGCGGCAGGTTCTCCATCACCATGTCGAGCATACCGGGTTCCGGCGCGGGCTCTTCCAGGACGATGGGTTTCTTTTTCTTCGACTTCGGAGCGGCCGATGCTGCCTGCTCGGCACTGGCAGTCGCCTCGGCCGGTGCTGGAGTCGGCGCAGCGGCAGAGGCCGTGTTCTCTGCGGAGGCCGGTGTTTCGACCTTGACCGGTGCCGGGACGGGTGCTGGCGTGGCAACCGAAGCCGGCTTCTCCGCAGGCTTCTCGGCCGGTTTTTCGGCTTGCTTCTGGGCTTCCGCGCCAGTCTTGCTCTTCAGGGCCAGCAGGTCCTTCAGATCCTTGTTGAGCTTTTCCAGCTCCTTGACGCGGGATTCGGCTTCCTTGGCAGCCTTGTCCTTGGCCAGCGCTTCGTCTTCCAGCGCGGTGATGCGGTCCTGCAGGGCCTTTACATCGCCGGCCTTGCCAGCCTTGCCGAGCTCTCCTTTGGACAGCTTGACCACGTCCTTCGGCGCTTCACCTGCCGGCTTGGACTTGTCTTCCACCTTGGGAACGATCTTGCCGCTGGCTTCGCTACTGGATTCGCCGCTGGACGGTTGGGCTGCGACGGCACCAGCGAGCTGTTGCTTGTACCCCTGCCAGTTGGAGGCCTGGGCCTTGATCTCGCGCGAAGCCGCGGCCGGGGTAATGCTTTGCAGTTCGCTGCTGTCGGGCACCTTGAGAATGGAGCCGACACGCAGACGGTTCATGTTCTTGCCGACGAACGCATCCGGGTTGGTGCGATACAGACCGACCAGCGCCTGCTCCAGTGTGACGCCGTCCAGGTTCAGCTGCTTGGCGACGCTCGACAGCGTATCGCCGCGCTTGACCTTGTAGCCCTCGCCGGACTGGGGCAGCACTTGCTGGTCCAGCGGCACGTTGCTGCGAAAAGACGGGGCCTTGCCCTTCGTCTTGCCTGTGGAAGGCGCAGTTACCGTCGGGGCGGCCGGCTTGACCGGTGCGCTGTAGTCGACCGGGTCGAGCAGCGCAGTGAATTCCTTGACCAAGCGACCTGACGGCCAAGTCAGTTCGACCAGCATATCGATGAAGGGCTCATTCACCGGCTGACTGGTTTGCACCCGGATGTAGGAAGAACCATTCGCCCGTTTCTCGAGAGAAAAACGTGCGCCGGCCAAATGAGAAGGGAATTCGATGCGGGCATCACGGAATGCGTCGGGAGACGCCATTTTCGCCGTGAAGGTGCCTGGGTCCTCGCCTGTGGTGGTCGTCAGGTCGATTTCAGCGACCAGCGGCTGACCAAGGGAAGACAATACATTGAGCTTACCCAAACCCGCCGCGCTTGCCATGAGCGGCATCGCGAGCAAAGCGCTGGCGACCACACGCGTTGTTATTTTGCTATTCATGGATCGGAAGCCTCCCTCAACGGGCATAATTAGGACCGATTTTTAAAATAACATCATGCAGTTAGCGTTGCAAGCTAACTCTATGCCTTAGGATTGTTTTACCCAATAGAAAAACATAGATAAAAGAAGTATTTAGCGTAGCGCCGCCAAACAATTCAAACGGTTATTCCTCTCGGCAGGATAGACGATGAATCCGGCGCGAGCGACAGGCGCGCGCGGAACGGCACCGGTGCAGAGTTCCCGTCGGTCTAAGGGCGGATCGGATCAGCCATACCGCGACCCCATAGAGCGCCTGATTGACGGTGTTTCAATTCCCAAGTTCCGGAAAGACAAAGGGCGCTTTCGCGCCCTTTGTCTTTTATTCCATCCGGACGCTTAACGTTCCAGCAGGATGCGCAGCATGCGGCGCAGCGGTTCGGCCGCACCCCACAGCAGCTGGTCGCCGCAGGTGAAGGCGCCCAGGAACTGCGGGCCCATATTGAGCTTGCGCAGGCGGCCGACCGGCACGGTCAGCGTGCCGGTGATGGCGGCCGGCGTCAGTTCGCGCATGGTGATGTCGCGTTCGTTCGGAACGACCTTCACCCAATCATTGGCGGAACCGATCATGCCGATCAGCTCATCCAGCGGCACGTCCTTGTTCAGCTTGATGGTCAGCGCCTGGCTGTGGCAGCGCATCGCGCCGATACGCACACAGAGGCCATCGACCGGGATCGGGTTGCCTTCGCGGCCGAGGATCTTGTTGGTTTCGGCCTGGCCCTTCCACTCTTCCTTGCTTTGACCGTTATCCAGCTGCTTGTCGATCCAGGGGATCAGGCTGCCAGCCAGCGGCACGCCGAAGTTGGACTTCGGGAAGCCATCGTCGCGCAGGATCCCGGCCACTTCGCGGTCGATGTCCAGGATGCCGGAAGCCGGGTCGTCCAGCATTTCCTTGGCAACACGATGCAGTTCGCCCATCTGGTTGAGCAGTTCGCGCATGTTCTGCGCACCGGCGCCGGATGCCGCCTGGTAGGTCATGGCACTCATCCACTCGACCAGGCCGTTCTTGAACAGGCCGCCCAGTGCCATCAACATCAACGAGACGGTGCAGTTGCCGCCGATGTAGTTCTTCACGCCGCTGGTGAGGCCATCCTTGATCACATCGAGGTTGACCGGGTCCAGGATGATGATGCTGTCCTTGTCCTGGCGCAGGGTAGAGGCGGCGTCGATCCAGTAGCCGTTCCAGCCGGCGGCGCGCAGCTTCGGGAAGATCTCAGTGGTGTAATCACCGCCCTGGCAGGACACGATGGCGTCCATTGCCTTCAGGTCGTCGATGCTCTTCGCGTCCTTGAGTGCCGGGGCATCCTTGCCGACGTTCGGGGCAGCGCCACCGACGTTGGAGGTGGTGAAGAACACCGGATCGATCAGATCGAAATCCTGTTCTTCGCGCATGCGCTGCATCAGCACGGAACCGACCATCCCGCGCCAGCCGACAAAACCTACTCGCAACATTATCTTGATTCCCTCGTGTGTGAGATCGGGCTGGGCCCTACTCTGTGCCGCCCCGCTCTTCTCCTGGTCCCCGCCGCTGCGGGGTGGGAGAGCGGTGGCGACACAAACCATCTAAACCGGGGTGGTGGTCCCGGTTTTTTTGGTAATGGTGGTCGCCACGCCGCAAGTGGCGTGCGAGTCGATATCACGGCCGCCACCGAAGGCGGTCGCGCGATGCGAGCCTTCGGCTTGGAAACTGCACTTTTGGAGCAGCGAAACGGCGGACATGATGGGTGGTGGTGAACCGTCAGATCGAATGACTTGTATTCAACCAGCAATCGGCCTGATCGATCAAGCCGTAAGCAGCAATGTTTGCTGTTTTTCCATCGGAAGTGTGGCGTCGGGCCAAGCCCGACTGATTTTGGCATCAGAGAAACATCGCTGCTTCCCTGACCTCTTTCCCACTCCCCCGCCCTCGCCCGCCGGCGAGGGAGCCTCGCTATGTGAGGGGGTAATTTCAAAACAGCAACGCGATTTACCGATTTAATTCAACAATTTACAGCGCGGCCAACACGGCATCCCCCATTTCGCGGGTGCCGACCTTGTTGGTGCCCGGTTCGAAGATGTCACCAGTGCGATAGCCCTGGGCCAGCACCTTCTTGACGGCGGATTCGATCCGGTCGGCTGCAGCGGTCTCGGCAAAGGTGTAACGCAGCATCATCGCGGCGGACAGGATAGTGGCCAACGGGTTGGCGACGCCCTTGCCGGCGATGTCCGGCGCGGAACCGTGGATCGGCTCGTACAGGCCCTTGCCGTGTTCGTCGAGCGAGGCGGAGGCCAGCATGCCGATGGAGCCGGTCAGCATCGAGGCTTCGTCGGACAGGATGTCGCCGAAGATGTTGCCGGTGACCATCACGTCGAACTGCTTCGGGTTGCGGATCAGTTGCATGGCGGCGTTGTCGACCAGCATGTGGGTCAGTTCGACGTCGGCGTAGTCCTTGTGGACTTCGGTGACCACGTCGCGCCACAGCTGAGTGGATTCCAGCACGTTCATCTTGTCGACCGAGCAGACCTTGCGGTTGCGCTTGCGGGCGGTTTCGAAGGCAACCTTGGCGATGCGGCGGATTTCCGACTCGCTGTAGATCATGGTGTTGAAGCCGACGCGCTCCCCATTACGCACTTCGATGCCGCGCGGCTCGCCGAAATAGATGTCACCCACCAGCTCGCGGATGATCATGATGTCCAGGCCGGCGACCACTTCCGGCTTCAGGGTGGAGGCATTGGCGAGCTCCGGGAACACGGTGGCCGGACGCAGGTTGGCAAACACGTTGAGGTGCTTGCGGATGCCGAGCAGGCCGCGTTCCGGACGCTGTTCGCGCGGCAGGGTGTCCCACTTGGGGCCGCCGACGGCGCCGAGCAGGATGGCATCGGCCGCTTTGGCAAGTTGCTGGGTGGCTTCGG
>CBIHQA010000266.1:0-5865 GCA_966211475.1 uncultured Neisseriales bacterium | reverse complement strand
GAGTTGATGGCTGACTGCAAGATCCGCGAGGTCTACACCGGCATCGCGGGCAGCCACATCAAGAGCTTCAACTCCCACGGCATGGTGGCGATCAAGGACAAAGAGGTCAGCCAGACCGACATCGACCGGGTGATCGAAACCGCCCGCGCGGTGAACATCCCGACCGACCAGCAGATCCTCCACATTCTGGAGCAGGAATTCATCATCGACGGCCAGGACAACGTGAAGGAGCCGCTTGGCATGTCTGGCGTGCGCCTGGAGGTGAAGGTGCACATCGTCACCGGCGCCGTCTCCGCCGCGCAGAACATCATGAAATGCGTGCGCCGCTGCGGGCTGGAAGTCGCCGACCTGATCCTGCAACCGCTCGCTTCCGCGCACGCCGTGCTGTCGGAAGACGAAAAAGACCTGGGCGTGTGCCTGGTCGACATCGGCGGCGGCACCACCGACATCGCCGTGTTCACCGAAGGCGCGATCCGCCACACCGCCGTGATCCCCATCGCCGGCGACCAGATCACCAGCGATATCGCGATGGCGCTGCGGACGCCCACCAAGGAAGCCGAGGACATCAAGATCCAGCACGGCGTCGCACTGCGCCAATTGGCCGATCCGAACCAACTGGTGGAAGTCCCCGGCGTCGGCGACCGCGGCCCGCGCCAGCTGTCCCGCGCCACGCTGGCCGAAGTGATCGAGCCGCGCGTCGAAGAGCTGTACACGCTGATTCAGGCTGAGCTGCGCCGGTCCGGATTCGAAGATCTGCTGTCCTCCGGCGTCGTCATTACCGGTGGTTCTTCCTTGATGCCGGGCATGGTCGAGCTGGGCGAGGAAGTGTTCCACATGCCGGTGCGCGTGGGCGTGCCGCATAACGTGCTGGGCTTTGCCGAAGTGGTGCGCAACCCGCGCTACTCCACCGGCGTCGGCCTGCTGATGTTCGGCAAGCAACAGGCCCAGCGCCACCAGATGCAACGCATGCAAGGTGCCAGCTTCGGCCAGGTGTTCGGCCGGATGAAGAGCTGGTTCCAAGGGAATTTTTGAGCGCCGACAAATTACCGCTTGGCGCTAAGCAAGCACCGTCCTCGGGCGGACGGTTTGATAAACCACTAACCAATTCGGGGGCAACCCCGTGACTCGGGCAACACAGGAGACCAAACCATGTTTGAGCTGATGGAAGAAGCAGTACAGCCGGAAGCGATCATCAAGGTGATCGGCGTCGGCGGATGCGGCGGCAACGCCATCGAACACATGATTGAAGCCGGTGTGCAGGGCGTGGAATTCATCTGCGCCAACACCGACGTACAAGCCCTGAAGCGCAGCGCGGCCGATGCCCAGCTGCAACTGGGCGTGAACCTGACCAAGGGTCTGGGTGCTGGCGCCAAGCCGGAAGTCGGCCGCGCTGCCGCCGAAGAAGACCGCGAAATCATCGCCCAGGCGATCCGCGGCGCCAACATGCTGTTCATCACCGCTGGCATGGGTGGTGGTACCGGTACCGGCGCAGCGCCGGTGGTGGCGGAAGTCGCCCGTGAAATGGGCATCCTGACGGTGGCCGTGGTCACCAAGCCGTTCGGCTTCGAGGGCAAGCGTCAGCGCGCCGCCGCCAATGGCCTGGAAGAACTGCAGAAGCACGTCGACTCGCTGATCGTGATCCCGAACGACAAGCTGATGCAGGTGCTGGGTGACGACGTGACCGTGCCGGATGCCTACCGCGCCGCCAACGGCGTGCTGCACGGCGCCGTGGCCGGGATCGCCGAAATCATCAACTGCCCGGGCCTGGTGAATGTTGACTTCGCCGACGTGAAGACCGTGATGAGCGAAATGGGCATGGCCATGATGGGCAGCTCGGTCGCCACCGGTGTGGACCGCGCCCGCATCGCCGCCGAACAGGCCGTCGCCAGCCCGCTGCTGGACAACGTCGACCTGCGTGGCGCACGCGGCATCCTGGTGAACATCACCGCATCCTCCAGCCTGAAGATGCGCGAGATGAACGAGGTGCTGGAAGTGATCCACACCTATGCCGCCGAAGACGCGGAAATCATCTACGGCAACGTGTTCGACGAGAACATGGGCGATGCGCTGCGGGTGACCCTGGTGGCAACGGGCCTCGGCATGTCCGCCGCCAAGAAGGATGCGCGCCCGATGCAGCTGATCAAGACCGGCACGCACGACGTGGCGATGGAAATCGACTACGAAGCGCTGGAAAAGCCGGCCGTGATGCGCGGCAACCGTCTGTCCAGCCGTCATGTGGATTCCGCGCAGATGTCGTCGTCGCTGGATACGCTGGATATCCCGGCCTTCCTGCGCAAGCAGGCGGACTGATTGTAAATAGCGTAAAACTATTGCTCGCATCGTGACGTTCAAAACCGCCCAGGTTTACCGGGTGGTAGACTAGTCACCTCTGCAAGCAGGCAACACAGCGATATCCAGATGATCAAGCAACGCACGCTCGGCGGTACGATCAAGGCAACCGGCATCGGTCTCCATTCCGGTTGCAAGGTCGACATGACGCTGCGTCCTGCGCCTGCTGATCACGGCATTGTGTTCCGGCGCACCGATCTGTCCGGTGAACCGCGTATTCCGGCGAAGCCCGAGTTCGTCAACGATACGCGGTTATCCTCCACGCTGGTGGAGGGGGATGTGCGGGTCGGCACCGTGGAACACCTGATGTCGGCGATGGCAGGTCTGGGTATCGACAACCTGATGGTCGACCTGACTGCACAGGAAGTGCCCTTGATGGATGGCTCTGCTGCGCCGTTCATCTTCCTGATGCAGCAGGCCGGCATCGTCGAGCAACCGGCCGACAAGCACTTCGTGCGGGTGAAGAAGCCGGTGCGCTTCGAAGCCGGCGACAAGTGGGTGGAGCTGCTGCCCTACGAAGGCTACAAGGTCTCGCTGACCATCGAATTCCGGCACCCGGCCATCGCCCGCAGCGAGCAGGCCGTCACCATCGATTTCGCCAGTGCATCCTTTGTCGACGAAATCAGCCGCGCCCGTACCTTCGGCTTCATGCACGAGGTGGAATGGATGCGCAGCCAGGGCCTTGCGCTCGGCGGCAGTCTGGACAACGCGGTGGTGCTGGACGAGGCCAAGGTGCTCAACACCGAAGGCCTGCGCTTCGAGAATGAATTCGTCCGCCACAAGGTGTTGGACGCCATCGGCGACCTCTACCTGCTGGGCCACCAGCTGATCGGCGAATTCCGCGGTTACAAGTCGGGCCACGCGCTCAACAACCAGCTGCTGCGCAAGCTGCTGTCGGACCCGGACAACTACGAAGTCGTCACCTTCGATCGCCCGGAAGACGCGCCCAACGCCTTCCACGGCCTAGCAACCGCTAACGCCGTCTGATTCACCTCGCCAGTTCCCACTGCATCTGTAGGTGTCGGGCGGAAATGCGAGAACGGATGTGTCCCGTAGGTTGGGCTGTGAAGCCCAACAGAGCAATGGCTCTACGGGGTCATATCGGGCGTCGCTTCGCCTAACCTACCTGGGTGCCTCCGGCACCCCCACGCTGACCACATACCTCGCGTGGATCTCCGCTAACCGTTCCAGGACGCGGCCCTTGCCATCCACTTCCTCAGCGACGAGCGCATTCCGCATCACCTCCACCGTCAACGCAGCCAGCGCCAGCACCGATACCGGCGCATAGCTGATGTGCCAGGGCTCCGGATAAAGCCCTCCCCGATAACGGTCATAGGGCCGGAAGAATCCGAACCCGGCCATATTGGCGTCCAGCCACTTCCGCAGCACGCCGAACAGCGCACCATCCTCGAATTCCGCCGGCAGCAGGTCGATCCGGTAGCCTTCCGGCAGCACCGCCCGGTCCACCACGTCGATGTCGGTTCCCCAATGGTGTCGGCTGCCGCCCGGTACCGCTGACCAGCACAGGATGGCGTCGAGCAGCGCATCCTCATTGAGCGAGGCGTGATCGCGCGGTTGACCGTCGGCGTCGTACAGGGGGTGCTGGCCACGATATTTGCGGTTCCAGATGCGGGCCTGCGCGGCAAAGTCCCGGTAGGAGCTGACAGGGACCAGGTCGATGCCGTCGCGGGCGGCGGCCTGTCGCATGGCAAGGAAGGGTTGCACGGCATCACGGTGAAGCCGGCAGGTTGGGTCGTCCAGTGTGACGATGTGGCTGTCCGCTTGTCCCGTCAGCTCGGCCGGGGTCAGCATCAGCTGTCCCGGTGATGGCGCACCATGCGGGCCAGCGCGGTTTTCAGGGCGCCATCCGGCAGGGCCTGCGCGGTTTCCCGCAGGTTGTTGAGAACGGGTTTCGACAGACCCGGCTTCTCCTTGCGGACCGGACCGACTGTCGCGGTGCTTTGCACCACCACCCGGATTGCGCTAAGCTCCCCCCCGCCCAAGCGGGCGTCATGCCGGTTTTGATTCAACAATTGAGTCAGCATCGGCGCCAGTTGCCGCAGTTTGGCCGCAATCCCACCATTGGGGGCGGCCACGACCAGCGCGCCACCCTCGATCTTGACGGTGTGGCAGCGCCCGGCGAGGCCAGCCGGCAGAAAGCGGTCGAGTGCCGCGTCCCAGCGCTGGAGCTGGCCGGCGGCGGATAACAGGCGTGCCAGTTCGGCTTGCTGACCGGAATAGGCGAGCGGGGATTTCACGGCGGTATCGGCTTGGAAAGATACCGTCATTGTACCCTCGTCCCGCCCGGAGAAACCCATGGAAATCCTGCTGATGGCATCCCGCACCGGGCGGGTGCGACAGTTTCGTTTGCGTCACTGGCAAGTGTGGATCGGTGTGCCAACCCTGATACTGGGCTTGGTGGCCGGCCTGTTTGCCGCGCTCTGGCTGTTGGTGGACAACCTTCCGATTGCGCGCGACACCGTGCTGAACCACCTGCTGGATGCCTCCACCGTGGTGCAGCGGCAAGTCTCCCAGCGGTCCGACGGCAGCGAAGCGCTGACCGAACGGGTCGGCGAGCTGCAGGCCGAGCTGGTGCGCCTGAAGCGCGAACAGGCGGCGTTGGCCGCTCAGCAAGGGCTGGACCTGCAGGAGCACAATCTGCCCCCTGCGCAGGGTGGGCCGGAAGTTCCGCTGATGCCGCGCGGCGCATCCGTCTCTTCCGCACTGGATGCGTTGTCGCTGGATGTCGAAAACTACCGCGCAGACAGCGCACTGCTGGCCGACTGGACCCATACCCGCAGTGCCGGTACTTACCAGGTGCCGGTTCGCATGCCGCTCGACCTGGGCGAATACACCTCCAACTTCGGAGCTCGCAGCGACCCGTTCACCGGTCGCCAGGCGATGCACGAGGGCATCGATTTCGCCGCGCCCATCGGCACGCCGATCTACGCCGCCGCCGATGGCGAAGTCGCCTACGCCGGTTTTCACAATGCCTACGGCAACCTGATCGAAATTTCCCACGGCAACGGGATCAGTACCCGCTATGCGCATACCTCCAGGCTGCTGGTAAAGGTGGGGCAAACCGTGAAGGCGGGGGACGAAATCGCGTTGGTCGGCAGCACCGGCCGATCGACCGGCGCGCACTTGCACTTTGAAGTCCGCTACCAGGGCATCGCTCAGAATCCCAGCCGCTTCCTGCCGGCGACGGCCGGTTGAACCGGTCGCGTTCGGGCTTCCACCCAGCCGGCATCCCGAACCGGATGCTGATCTGCACACAAAGGGTGGCGTCGGAACTTATCCGCCATCCACCTTGCAATTCCCCCTCCTTGGCCGCATCTGGCGGGGGAGTGTCAACGATCCTTCACCTCAGGGCGTTACCGTTGCGTTGCCTACCTGCGTCGAACCCGGCACAATGACGCGTTTATTTACTGACCTTCCCGGACGGCTTACCCGCTTGCCCGGGGCGCGAGCACCACGCCCATGATTGCCAATGTACTGAAGAAGATTTTCGGCAGC
>CBIHQA010000265.1:0-5875 GCA_966211475.1 uncultured Neisseriales bacterium | reverse complement strand
CGTTGCTGCCGCCCGCGATGCCGAGATGACGGGGCGAGGTGATGCCCTGCGCGATCAGGTCCTCGGCGACGGAGGCGAAGTCGTCGTAGGCCCGCTGCCGATGCTCGGTCAGCGCCGCCTGGTGCCAGGTGGGGCCGAACTCACCGCCGCCGCGGATATTGGCCACCACGTAGGTACCGCCCTGTTCCAGCCAGGCGATGCCGACGGTGCTGTCGTAACCCGGCGTCAGCGACACTTCGAAGCCGCCGTAGCCGTAGAGCAGCGTGGGGCTGCTGCCGTCGCGCGGTGCGTCGCGGCGGGCGATCACGAAGTAGGGGATCTGCGTGCCGTCGGCCGAGCGGGCGGACTGTTGCCGCACCTCGAACGGCGAGGCATCGAAGAAGGCGGGCGCCTGCTTGAGCTGCTTGCGTTCGTCGGTTCCTGCCTGGGCGAGGAACAAGGAGGCTGGCGTTAGGTAGTCGGTGATGGTCAGGAAGTAGTCGTCCGAGGTGTCCGGGTCCAGGCTCCACACGTCGGCGCTGCAATGCGGCGGCAGGGCGACCGGGCGCAGGCTCCAGCGGCCATCTTCACCGACACGCCACTCGATCAGCCTGTCGGCGACGTTATCGAGCACTCCCATCAGCAGCGTGGTTTGCGTGAAGTCGATGCTGCCCAGCGAGCGGCGTTCGTCCGGTTCGAACAGCACGGTGAAGTCGCGCTCGCCGCGCAGGTAGCCCTCCAGCGGCGCGACCAGCAGCGAGCCAGCCAGGTAGCGGTGGCCGGCCACCTCCCAGTCGGACCGCAGGGTCAGCAGCAGCCATTGCTGCCAGAAATCGACTTCGGCGTCGTCCGGCTTGTCGATCACCTGCCACACGTCACCGCGCAGCAAGTGGACCTCTTCGTCGTAGAAATCGGCGCGGCGCACCAGATAGTCGTAACGGAAGCCGATGCCTTCCGCCACGCCGGCCGCCACCATCATGTCTTCCATCTCGCCTTCGAACAGCAGCGGCGCGGCCGCGAGTGGTGTGCCGCGTTGCCACAGCTTCACCTGGCGCGGATAGCCGGAGTCGGTCAGCGAGCCGGGGCCGAAGTCGGTGCCGACGTAGAGCGTGTCGCGATCCTTCCAGCAGACCGCGCTTTTGGCCTCTTCCAGCTCGAAGCCGCCTTCGACGAAACGGAGCGTGTGCAGGTCGAATTCACGGACCACGCTGGCATCCGCACCGCCCCGGCTCAGGCTAAGCAGGCAGCGTTCGCCTTCCGGATAGAGGTGGGTCAGGCTGTCGTAGACCCAGTCCTCGCCTTCCTGTCGCGCCAATTCGTCCAGGTCCAGCACGGTTTCCCACTGCGGCTCCGCCAGCCGGTACTGGTCGAGCGTGGTGCGGCGGATCAGGCCGCGGATGTGCGTGGCGTCCTGCCAGAAGTTGTAGAAGTGCTCGCCGTGCTTGGCGACGTAGGGCGTGCGTTCCTGCGACTGGTAGGTGTCCAGCAGCCGTTGCCGCATGGCGGCGAAGCCGGGCAGCGCCTCCAGCGCGGGCTGGCTGCGGGCGTTCTGCTCGCGGACCCAGGTCAGAGCGGCGTCGCCTTCGACTTCTTCCAGCCACAGATTGGGGTCGTCGAGGTTGTCGGGTGTGGGGAGCAGGTCGGTCATGGTGTACGGGCTTGTTGGGTGTAGAGCGTCATTGTGCCAGTCCTGCATCGACATGAAGGTCTGAGGTGCGGGTGCCCTTGAGCGCGCCCGGCCTTTGGCATCTCAGACCTGTCCTCAAAGAGAGGCGTCGGTAGCGGTGATCGATGCCAATACAGACCGCAGCACTTCCTCGGAAAGTTCGGGGTCGTCGACCGCGCGGGCCAATATCAGCGCTCCGATCATGCTCGCGTAGGTGGCCAGTGCACGCTCGCGTTTGGCTTGACCGGATTCACCCGGTACCAGTTCCGTCAGCGCGCCAATCGCGGTATGCACGGCTTGGGTGAAGGCGCCACGCACGGGGGAGCCGTGGCGTGCAGCTTCGGCGCCCAGGGCGGCCAGTGTACATCCCTCGCCGGGGTGGTCACGGTGCTGGGGAGACAGGTAGGCGGAGGCGACGGCCGATAAGGCGTTTCCATCGCCATGCACGGCCACCTGATGCATGGCGTCCAGCGAACTTTCCAGTGCGCGGGCACAGGCCTGCGCCATCAAGTCTTCCTTCGACGCGAAGTGGCCATAGAAACCGCCATGCGTCAGCCCGGCGGATTTCATCAGATCCGCGACCCCGATGCCGTCGAACCCGCGCTCGCGGAAGAGCTTCGCTGCCACCTCGATGATCCGTTCCCGGTTCTGTGCCGCTTCTGCCCTGCTGACTCTCATTGTCTTCGCCCCCGTTCGATCCAGAGATGTTGACATTATAAATGATGAACGTAATATATGTTCAATGATGATGACCATCATTTAAATGAGTGGTGGAATCCCTACCTCGACACCTACCGCATTTCTGGGAGATTGAAGATGAGCAAACACAGTGAAAACGGCGTGGCACTGATCACCGGCGCCTCCTCCGGCATCGGTGCGACCTATGCAGACCGTTTGGCACGGCGTGGGTTTGACCTGCTGCTGGTCGCCCGCAATCAGGCGCGCCTGGACGAGCTGGCAACCCGGCTGCATGCCGAGACCGGCGTGAATGTCGAAACCTGGTCGGCCGATCTGACGGTCGCCGCCGATGCCGCGCGGGTTGCGCAACGCCTGAGCAACGATCCGGCGATCCGCATGCTGGTGAATAACGCGGGCGTCGGGGCAAGCGGTCCGCTGCTCGGCGGCGATGCAGGGCAGCTGGAGCACATGATCAACCTGAACGTGGTGGCGGTGACGCAGCTGGCCGTGGCGGCCGCGACCGCGTTTGCCGCGCGGGGGCAGGGCACCCTCATCAACATTGCCTCGGTCCTGGCGCTGGCGCCGGAGCGGTTCAACGGTGCCTACAGCGGCACCAAGGCCTATGTGCTCAACCTCAGCCAGGCGCTGCAGCGGGAACTGGACGGCAAGGGCGTGCGGGTGCAGGCGGTACTGCCGGGGGCGACGCGCACCGAACTGTGGGCGCGGTCCGGCATCGATGTGTCCAACTTTCCGCCCGACATGCTGATGGAGGTCGACGAAATGGTCGACGCGGCGCTGGCGGGCCTGGACCTCGGTGAGGCCGTCACGATCCCGTCCCTGCCCGAGGTGGAGGACTGGGGGGCGCTCAATGCGATGCGCCTCGGCCTTGGCTCGCGGCTTTCGCTGCGGCACGCGGCGGCGCGGTACGGGAGGGCGGCATCGTGAACGGCGTGAGACCCACCAACCCTTCCTGGGTGCTGATTACCGGTGCATCGAGTGGCTTCGGCGAGGAGTTCGCCCGCCAGTATGCGGAGCAGGGCCACCCGCTGGTGCTGGTGGCGCGCCGGCTGGACCGGTTGCAAACACTCGCCGAGGCGCTGCGTCAGCAGTACCACATCGAGGTCATCGTGGAGCAGGTCGATCTTTCGGATGTGGCGGCGATCGTCCAGCTGCATCAGCGACTGCGCGAGCGGGGCATTGCGATCGACATCCTGATCAACAACGCCGGACACGGACTGCAAGGTCCGTTCCTGGAGGGCCGGCTGGATGGGGCGCTGGCGATGGTGCAGCTCGATATTGCGAGCCTGACCGCGATCACCCATCTCTTCGCCCAGGACATGCGGGCGAGGCGGCGCGGAAAAATCCTGCTGGTCGCCAGTTTGCTGGCCTACCAGGGGGTGGTGAATTTTGCGGTGTATTCCGCCGCCAAGGCCTACGTGCTGCGCTTGGGCGAGGCGCTGCATCGCGAATTCAAACGCGATGGCATCACGGTCACCACGCTTAGCCCCGGCATGTCGGACACGGGGTTTGCCGCCGCGGCAAACCAGACCGTCACACCTGGCTTGAAGCTGTTGATGATGCAGCCGGCTCCCGTGGTGCGCGCCGGCATCCGGGCGTTGGCGGCGGGGCGTATCAGCATCGTGCCCGGCCTGCCCAACAAGTTTTCCGCCATCTTCATGTGGGCCACACCGCGCTGGCTGCATCAAGCCGTGTTCGCTCGCATCATGAACGCGTGAACCACCATCGCACATTGAACATAGGGAAGCACGCATGAGAGCCCTCGTCTTGAAACGCTATGGTGGGCCAGATCCGGTCGCGTTCGCCGACCTTCCTCGACCGACGATCAAGCCGGACGAGATTCTCGTCCAGGTCCACGCCGTCGGCCTGAACCCGATTGACTACATGATTCCCAAGGGGACATTCAAGCCCATCCTCCGGTTCGCGTTGCCGGCCACGATGGGCAGCGATCTGGCGGGGGTGGTGGTGGAGGTCGGCAGCCGCGTGACCCACTTCAAGCCAGGTGATGCCGTGTTCGCCAGTCTCTTCGACCTGGGAACGGGATCGTTGGCCGACTATGCGGCGGTGCCCGAACGGGCCGCCGCGATCAAACCGGCGAATCTGAACTTCGTGCAGGCGGCCTCGGTGCCGATGGTCGGACTCACCGCATGGCAAGCCTTCAAAGAGCGGGCGCGCCTCAAGCCAGGCCAAAAGGTATTCATTCCCGCCGGGGCCGGGGGGATCGGCACCTTCGCCATCCAGCTCGCAAAACATCTCGGCGCCAAGGTGGGGACAACCACCAGTACGGACAATGTGGCAATGGTCCGGAGTCTCGGCGCCGACGAGGTGATCGACTACAAGAAGCAGGAATTCGACAGCGTGCTGCGGGACTATGATGCGGTGCTGGGCACGGTCAGGGGAGACGGGGTCGAGAAATCGCTGCGGATCCTGAAGCCCGACAGCCGCGTCGTTTCGCTTGTCGGTCCGCCGGATGCTGCGTTTGCGCGCGCCAGAGGCATGAACGTCTTCATGCGCTTCGTGTTCGGGCTGATGAGCGGCAAGATCATTCGCCAGGCCAGGAAGCGCGGAGCAGAGTATTCCTTCATGTTCGTTCGTCCCGATGGTCGACAGCTGGCGGAGATCGGGGCGCTGCTCGATGCGGGGAGCATCCGTCCGGTCATCGACCGGGTGTTTCCGTTCGACCAATCCAAAGAGGCACTGGCCTATCTCGAAAAAGGCCGGGCCAAGGGGAAGGTCGTTGTGCAAATCGCCAGCAATTGACCGTACAGCGAGGGGGGCTGATACGCCAAGCGTGTCGCGACCGAACATCAAAAGCAAAACGGCGCCATCAAGGCGCCGTTTTGCTGGGTGAAACGCTCAGCCGCGTAAGGCAGCCGCCTCACGCGCCAACTGAGTGATCCGACCCCAGTCACCGGCCACGATGGCGTCCTTCGGCGACAGCCACGATCCGCCGATACACACCACGTTCGGCAGCTTCAGGAAGTCCGGGGCGGTCTGCGGGGTGATGCCGCCGGTCGGGCAGAACTTCAGGTCCGGCAGCGGGCCGCGCATGGCGTCCAGCACCTTGGTGCCGCCGGCCGGCACGGCCGGGAAGAACTTCACCACCTGGAAGCCGTATTCCTGCGCCTGCATGGCTTCGGACACGGTCATCACGCCGGGCAGGAAGGGCACGTCGCTGGCGGCGACCGCCTTCAGCAGCGAGGGCGTGGCGCCGGGGCTGACGCCGAATTCCACGCCGGCTTCCAGTGCGGCATCCCATTGCTGCGGGGTGGTGACGGTGCCGACGCCGACGATGGCGCCCGGCACTTCGGCCTTGATGGTGCGGATGGCGTCCAGGCCCGCTGCGGTGCGCAGCGTGACTTCCAGCGTGCGCACGCCGCCTTCGACCAGCGCGCGGGCCATTGGCACGGCGGTGGCCAGATCGTCGATGACGATCACCGGCATGACGGTGGTGACGGCGAGCATGTCGTTGAGTTTCATGTGAGGTTCAGTTCCGGGGGCTGCCGTCGCGGTCTCACCGCAACGGCAGGTCTC
>CBIHQA010000264.1:0-5886 GCA_966211475.1 uncultured Neisseriales bacterium | reverse complement strand
AAGCGCTTGCGGTGCGGCGTCGTTTGGCATGGCGAAGGGTCGGGGCAACTGGCCGGTGATTTTAGCATCGTCCGGTTTCGGGCGAAGCCCGTCGCTGGGGCGTCGAAATCAAAAACAGCGGGGAGCCGCTTCGCTGCTACGCCGCCGCTGATCGGACGCCCGGCTCAGCGCGGCAGCACAAACCACAACACCAGGGGCATGCTGATCACGGAAGCCAGGTTGCCGATCAACACCAGCGAGGCCACCCGCGACGGCTCCTGCTTGTACTGCTCCGCCACGATGTAGTTGAGCACCGCGGGCGGCAGGGCAGCGAACAGCCATAGCCAGCGTTGCTGCTCGGGTGGCAGCGGTACCACCAGCATCGCCAGCGCGGCCAGCAGCAGGCCGCTGATCGGGCAGACCAGCGCACCGGCGACGGCGATCTTCCAGTCGGCGAAGGACACCGCCGTCATCCGCACCCCCAGCGAGAACAACAGCAGCGGCACGGACACATCGCCCAGCATCTTGATGGTGATCTGCAACGCATCGGGCAGGCGGATGCCGCCCAAACTGATGGCGAGCCCGATGAGGGTGGCGCCGATCACCGGCTGCCGTACGGTACGCCACAGCCGGGTGCGATGGTCCAGCAGGTAGAAGCCCAGCGAGAAATGCAGGGTCATCTCGACCAGGAACAGCATCACCGCGCCGGGCAGCGCGGCCTGGCCGAAAGCGAGGACAAGCAGCGGGATGCCCATGTTGCCGGAGTTGTTGAACATCATCGGCGGGACGAAGGTCTTCCAGTCCACTTTCAACATCCTGGCGACCGGCCAAGCTAGCAGGCCGCTGCCGAGGATGATGACCGCGGCCAAGCCGGCCAACGGCGCGTAGGTAGCAAGCTGGAAATCCTTGCTGGCCAGCGCGGCGAATACCAGCGCCGGCACGAACAGATCCATGTTCAGCTGGTTGGCGAAGCGCATGTCGGGCGCCTTGTAGCGGCCGTAGACATAGCCGAGCGCGGCGATGAAAAACACCGGGAACAGGATGGAAATCAGGCGGATCAGCATGGCGCGGGAGTCTGGATGACCGGCTGATGCTACCCGCAAGCGGTAAAGGCATTCAATGGTGGCATCTCGAGCCCGCGTGCGTCCTGTCGCCCGGATGAAGCAAAGCGAAATCCGGGGGCGCTCCGGACAAGCGATCTCCCGGATTTCGCTGCGCCTCCTCCGGGCTACGGGTTCGATGGCTTCACGGCTTGGGTGGGAGTCAGGATGCGCGCTGCTGCACCTTCCGCAACGCTGTATTGCACTTCAACAGCCCGGGGCGAAACGGTTAGCATCTCGGTACACGACAGCGTCGTTCGAGCGCCGACGGGGTGCATTTCTGGCGAATTAGGAAAACGACATGGGCAATCATGACATGCCGGACAGCCTGCATCCCGTGCTGAACAAGCGCGATGCGGACGTGTTTCTGGCGAAACATCAGGTGCGCTATCTGCTGGCGCAATTCGTGGACATCCACGGCACGGCCAAGACCAAGGTGGTGCCGGCGGAACACCTGGACCTGATCCTGAAGGACGGCGCCGGCTTCTCCGGCTTTGCGGTGTGGGGGCTCGGCATCCCGCGCAACGGTGGCGACTTCCATGCGGTGGGCGATCTGTCCACGCTGTCGCTGGTACCCTGGCAGCCGGGCTATGCCCGCATCGTCGGCGATGGCCACGTGCACGGCCAGCCGCATGCCCTCTGCTCCCGCGTGCTGCTCAAGCAGCAACTGGCACGGCTTGCAGAACGCGGCTGGATCTTCAATACCGGGCTGGAGCCCGAATTCACCCTGCTCAAGCAGCAACCGGACGGCAGCGTTGCGCCCGCCGACGAGCAGGACGTACTCGACAAGCCCTCCTACGACTACAAAAGCCTGTCCACCGGCAACAACCGCGTCTTCCTGGAGCGTGTCACCGAGGCACTGCGAGCGGTCGGCATCGACGTTTACCAGATCGATCACGAAGACTGCAGCTCGCAGTACGAGATCAACTACGTCTATAGCGACGCACTGACTTCCGCGGATCGCTATGTATTCTTCAAGATGGCGGCGAGTCACGTGGCGCGCGACCTGGGCATGCTGTGTTCCTTCATGCCCAAGCCCTTCGCCAACCGCGCCGGCAATGGGCTGCACTTCCACATCTCGCTGGCGGATGCGGACGGCCGCAACTTGTTCGAGGACAAGCAGGATGCGCGGGGGCTGAAGCTGTCCCCCCTCGCCTACCACTTCCTGGGTGGCTTGCTGGCTCATGCACCGGCGCTGACCGCGTTGTGTGCACCGACGGTCAATTCCTACAAGCGGCTGGTGGTTGGGCATTCGCTATCCGGCGCCACCTGGGCGCCCGCCTACATTGGCTATGGCGACAACCGCACAGTGCTGGGCCGCGCGGTCGGTGGCCACCTGGAATGGCGGTTGCCAGATGCCGGCTGCAACCCCTACCTGGTGACAGCAGCACTGATCGCCGCCGGGCTGGATGGCATCGACCGGCAGCTGCACCCGGGCGAGCCGATCCTGGACGACCTCTACGAATACACGCCGCAGCAGCTCAAGCGGGCCAAGCTCAAGACTATCCCGCAGAACCTCAACGAGGCGCTGATCGCGCTGGAAGGCGACCGGTTGCTGGGGGACGCGTTGGGGAATGCGTTCGTGGAGGAGTTCGTCCGGCTCAAGCGCATGGAGTGGGTGGAATACATGCGCCACGTATCGGACTGGGAAGTGTCACGCTACGCCGACTTCTTCTGATCAACGTCTGCTGATCAGATAACCGCCAGCCTGTCCAGGCTGGCGGCCTCACCCAGATAGGTCATTGCAGCGCAGCAGACTTTGCGTCGCTTCTTGCCGGATGACTGGCCACCATCCCTACCGATGGCTCGACCAGTTCCGGATGCTCCAGTTCGAACACCACCAGATGCGCCAGGTCGACCAGACGGGCGCGGTCTTCCATGCTGAACCGGTGCGGGTGGCTGTCGATCAGGGACAGTACGCCCACGCAATCGCCGTTGCTCAGGATGAGGGGCGCCGCCGCATAGAAGCGAATCGGCGAAGGGCCGGTCACTAGCGGATGGTCCGCAAACGGCGATGCCAGGGTATCGGGGATCATGAACACGCAACGGCCATCGACCGCGTACCGCGCCAGTGCGACCTCCCGCGGCACCCAGCTCAATACGGTGCGGTTGTAGGTCATCAGGACGTAGCGCTCGTTATCCATGAAGCCGATGGCGCTACGTTCCATCCCGAAGGCCTGGCGGCAATAAGCGGTGATTTCCTCGAAGGTCTCCGGTGAGCGTTGCCGTTGCAGACAGCGGCGCGTATACGGCCGGAATGCTCCCAGGTTAAGGGGAACGAGGGGCGTAACCATGGCGGGCTCCTGGATGGTCGGCCTATTGGCCAACCCGTCCTGATTGGAGCCCACGGGGCTGCAGGGGTTCGAAGCTGGCAGCGCCAATTCCGCCCATCTAGCTGAACCTAGGCTGAATCGGCGGTGGAACCGTCCACGACTCAGGCTGGAACGTCGTCGGCCTGGGAACTCACACGGGCAAATTCGCCGGGTGGAACCCCGAATACCTTCTTGAACTCGCGGCTGAAATGCGCCTGGTCGGCAAAGTGCAGCGCATGGGCGATGTCGGCCAAGGGCACCCGCTGCATCAGCAGATGGCGGGCCTTCATGCAGCGCAATTGGCGAAGGTAGGCCCCGGGCGCAGTACCGGTATGCCGGCGGAACTGCCGGATC
This sequence comes from uncultured Neisseriales bacterium, assembly GCA_966211475.1. Classification (GTDB taxonomy): domain Bacteria; phylum Pseudomonadota; class Gammaproteobacteria; order Burkholderiales; family Leeiaceae; genus Leeia. The sequence continues at coordinate 2,141 of CBIHQA010000264.1, read as the reverse complement.
AGGTGAGCGCGGCTGCACCCCAGGCCGTCACTTACGCCGGACAGCGGCAAAGGCTCCAGCCAGCTGTGCTGGAAGAGCCTGCACAAGGCCTTCACGGCCGGCGGCGCCGGCGCGCGGATAGCCTCACCCGGCACACCGAGCCGGGTGAACAGGTCGACCATGCCGGCCAACTCGCCCGCACCGGGCGTCGCGACCTCCAGCAGCGCCGCAAGGCGTGATGCCATGACGGGGCGCTGCCATACCCGCCGGCTTCCCGGCATCCAGTCAGCCGGGTCGGCATTGCGGACGCGGCTACCCAGCCAGTCGGCATCCAGATAGGCGACCGCATAGTGTACTGAATCGCTGGTGGCGGAAGCACTGCCGTGCAGCTCGAACGGTGGGATGGCGAACACGTCGCCCGTGTTCGCATGGTAGACGCGTCCGCCGCTCTGAAAGCGGCAGCGCCCACTCAGGATGAGGCCGAACGACCAGGTGTCGTGGAAGTGCGGCAACAAGCCACGCGCGGACAGTTCCGCCCGGACAACGGCAACGCGCCCTTCATGGTCCTGCCGCCATTGCAGCAGGCGTTTGATGGGGAGGGAGGCGACCATGGGGCTACAGGAGGCGATGCATGATGAGCAGATCGGTTAGCCCGTTGCGCGGATGGCGAAAACCCTGTGGCACACGACCGATCACGGCGAAGCCATGCTTCTGCCACAGGTGAACCGCCGGTTCGTTGCAAGCCACCACTGCGTTGAACTGCATCGCGGCAAAACCCGCCGCGCGGGCCACCTCCAACGAATGCTCACACAGCCAGCCGGCAATGCCCTGCCCCCGGGCGGCGGGCGCCACCATGTAGCCCGCGTTGGCGACGTGGTCGCCGGCGCCGCTCTGGTTGGGATGCAGCATATAGCACCCCACCACCTCGTCAGCCATCCGGGCGCAGAACACCCGTGACGGTTGCGTGGTCCATAGGGCGCGGGCCGCCTCGAAGGTGATGGACGGGTCGTAGGCGTAAGTGTCGCCAGAGGCCACCACCGCCTGGAAGACAGGCCATACCAGTTGGAACTGGCTCGCGTCGATTTCCTGAATGTCCAGGGTCATGCAGGCTCCGGGTCGGGCTCACCAGCGGGGGCTGTCATCGCGTCGGTGACGGACGGCTGCCCATCCGGGGTGAACCACTTCTTGAATGAAAACGCATGCGGCGTATCGCCGTGAAGGGTACGGTGGTCCAGCCGCTGCCTTGCCTCCTCCGCACTGGGCTGGTGGCCGGCGGGCACCCACCAGAGCGCCATATGGGCGCCTTCCGGCGACTCGAACCAGTGGCGCCGCAGGGCGAACAGCTCCTTGTGCGTGGAACGATAAACGTAGTCGAACAGCGACTGGGCGTCTGTCCAGACAGACAGATTCACCAGGATGTCGTCGTCGAACGGCCGGTAGGCGGTGTTGTTGCCGGAATCGTCGCCCATGCGCCAGACGAAGCCCGGGCTGTTGTCCGCCAGCTTGTTGATCTCATCGAGGCGCGACACAAAGCCGGCGAGACGCGGGGACTCAAGCGGCGCAAGCAGGCGGGCGATGTTGACCTGGGCAAGGTGGTAACCGGGGAAGATCATGCGGGGCTCCTGGAGGGGTCGGAATCGGAGTCAGCCTATCCGGCCCGGTGTCCGCAGTCTTGAACGTGGTTGATCATCGATGACGCAGCATACAAAACGGCCCGCGCATGCAAAACATGGGCGGGCCGCCGGTCTGTCCAATTGTACAGTCGGTGCTGGTCAGACCGTCCCACCCACCGTCAGCGATTCGATCCGCAGCGTGGGCTGGCCGACGCCGACCGGCACGCTCTGGCCTTCCTTGCCGCAGACACCAACGCCGGTATCGAGCTGCAGGTCATTGCCGATCATCGACACCCGCGTCAGCGCATCCGGACCGTTGCCGATGATGGTGGCGCCCTTTACCGGGTACATCAGCTTGCCGTTCTCGATCTTCCACGCTTCGGAGGCGGAGAACACGAACTTGCCGCTGGTGATGTCCACCTGCCCGCCGCCGAAGTTCACCGCGTACAAGCCATCCTTGACCGACGCGATGATCTCTTGTGGGTCGTGCTGGCCGGCCAGCATGTAGGTGTTGGTCATGCGCGGCATCGGCAGGTGGGCGTAGGATTC
>CBIHQA010000263.1:0-5895 GCA_966211475.1 uncultured Neisseriales bacterium | reverse complement strand
CGAGCTCTGCATGGCCAGTTCTAAGCGGCAAGCCGCTAAGAACTTGGCGCACCGCCTGCCGACTCACTTTCTTTGCTTCGCCAAAGAAAGTAAGCAAAGAAAGGCGACCCCGGTTCGTTCGGCCCCCGCGATGCGGGGGCTGCCCGGATTTGCCCGTTTGCCGTCGGCGGCTGCGGAACTCGCCCCGGCGGGACTCAGACAGTCCTCGCCGAAACCCCGACGGCAAACGGGCAAATCCGGCTCCTCAGACGGGGACCCCGGGTGGTGTGCGACGGTCTGTGATCGTTACACCGACCTTCGTAGGTTGGGGTGAGGGACGAACCCCAACGTGACGACGTGGAACCGGCGCTCTGTTGGGCTTCATCGCCCAACCTACGAGAGCCGGCTTTTCCCGCCTCTCATTGGGCGCAGCCGTATTCTGGGTGAAACCACAATGGCGGATCTTGCTGCCACCAATCCGGCGCAATGCGCTAGCTTACGCCGCGCAGCAAGGATTGCACCTTACCAAGGCATCCAAAACAAACAGGCCGCCTATCCCGGCGGCCTGCTCACTGTACTAGGATGCGGCTAACCTTCCTCACCCCCCAATCACCCCATCCTGCCGAAACATCCCCTTGATCCCACGGATCGCCTGCCGGATGCGCGCTTCATTCTCGATCAACGCGAACCGCACGTACTCGTCGCCATAGTCCCCAAAGCCGATCCCCGGCGACACGCACACTTTTGCCTCGGCCAGCAGCTTCTTGGAAAACTCCAGCGACCCCATCTCGCGGTACGGTTCCGGAATCCGCGCCCAGATGTACATCGACGCCTTCGGCAGCTCCACCGGCCAGCCGGCTTCGTTCAGGCCCTTGGCCAGCACGTCGCGGCGGCGCTGGTAGGTGTCGCGGATCTGCCGCACGCATTCCTGGTCGCCTTCCAGCGCGGTGATGGCTGCCACTTGCACCGGGGTGAACATCCCGTAGTCGTGGTAGCTCTTGATGCGTGCCAGCGCGGCCACCAGTTCCGGGTTGCCGACCATGAAGCCGATGCGCCAGCCGGCCATGTTGTAGCTTTTCGATAGCGTGAAGAACTCCACCGCCACGTCCTTGGCGCCCGGCACCTGCATGATCGACGGCGCCTTCCAGCCGTCGAACACGATGTCGGCGTAGGCCAGGTCGTGCACCACCAGGATGCCGTGGGCGCGCGCGAGCTTGATCACCCGTTCGAAGAAATCCAGCTCCACGCACTGCGCCGTCGGGTTGGACGGGAAGCCGAGGATCATCATCTTCGGCTTCGGATAGCTGCCGCGGATCGCCTTCTCCAGTTCGTCGAAGAAGTCGATGCCCGGCGTCATCGGCACCGAGCGGATGTCCGCGCCGGCGATCACCGCGCCGTAGATGTGGATCGGGTAGCTCGGGTTGGGCACCAGCACCGTGTCGCCCCGGTCCAGCGTGGCTAGCATCAGGTGCGCCAGCCCTTCCTTGGAGCCGATGGTGACGATGGCTTCGCTGTCTGGGTCGATCTCCACCTGGTAGCGGTCGCGGTACCAGTGCGAGATGGCGCGCCGCAGCCGGGGGATGCCCTTGGAAGTGGAATAGCCATGGGTGTCCGGCCGACGGGCCACGTCGGCGAGCTTTTCCACGATGTGCGGCGGGGTCGCGCCATCGGGGTTGCCCATGCTCATGTCGATGATGTCTTCGCCGCGCCGGCGGGCCGCCATCTTGAGTTCGGCGGTGATGTTGAAGACGTAGGGGGGTAAACGGCTGATGCGCGGAAAGCTGCGCAATGAAGGCAGGCTGGAAGTCATGTTGTCCTCAACGTGGGCGCCCGGATCCGTCCGAGCGACGTTGCGCGCGGCCCGCATGACGGCGTGGCCATGACAGGTGCGTCGCCCGGGCAGTCTAGCAAGTTGAATGGCCGTCGCGCAAAGGGAAACGCACGCTCAGCCTGCCTACCTCAATCCACCACCTTCAGCGTCCCCATCATCCCTAGCGTCTCGTGCTCCGGCACCGCGCTATGGAACAGCCGCAGGCCGCTCAGGTCCTGCCGCACCTTGAAGCGGATGCGCTCGCCCCGCCGCAGGTTCACCGTGTCGCGCCAGGCGAGGAAGGGCTCGGGCACGGCCACGCCGTCGTTCACCCGCTCGATCACCTGGAACAGCGCGCCATGCAGATGGAAGGGATGATTCCGCCCACTCTCGTTGGCGACCTCCCACAGCTCCACCTCGCCAGTCTTGCTGACCAGGTCAACCCGGCCCGCCGCGTAGCGCCGCCCGTTGACCAGCAGTTTCAGGTCTTCCGGCCGCTGTGGGGCATTCCACTGTTCGCTCAGCACCACCCGCTTGGTCACCGTGGGGGCCGGTAGCGGGGAGAGCGCCCGCAGGCCGCCGGGGAGCGGCCGTGGCTGGCCGTCACTGCCGGCGGTGACTTGCGCGAGGACCACCGGTGCAGGCTGCTCCGGCCCGGCCAGCCGGCCGCGCACATAGGGCAGGGCCAGCAACGGCAACGACTTGCCGGCCGGCATCTGCGCGACCAGCTCAACCCGCTCGCCGGGCGCCAGCAGCCAGTCCTTGCCTTCGACCGGTGCCTCCAGCAACCCGCCATCGGTGCCGACCAGCGTCAGTCGACCACCCGGCAACGACAGCCGGATCACCCGGGCGGCAGTGGCATTCAGCACCCGCCAGCGTGCTTGGCCACCCGGCGGCAGGGCAATCTGCGGCTGATACTGGCCGTTGACCAGCAGGAAGTTGCCCTCGCGGCCGTCGATCCAGTCCGCCAGGTCATTGGCCGGGATGCGCGCCTGGGCGTCCAGCCGCAGGTCGGACACCATCAGCACCTGCTCCGGCAGGAAGGCCAGCGGATCGTCCGTCGCCCGGATCAGCAGCGGCCCGGACAAACCACGGAAGCGCTGCTCCGCCGCCAGGCCGGACGGCTGCGGGTGGTACCAGAAGGTGCCGGCCAGATCGTCCGGCAGGGTGAAGCGATAGGTACGACGCCCGCCCGGCGGCACCTGCTCCTGCGGCGGCCCATCCTGGTCCGGCGGCACCGGCAAACCATGCCAGTGTAGGTTGGTGGGCTGCGGCAGGCGGTTTTCCAGCACGATCTCCACCGTGCTGCCGGCCACCAGCTCGATCAGCGGCCCCGGCAGTTGGCCGTTGTAGGTCCAGGCCGTGGTGCGGTGGGTTTCCACCAGGTTGAGTTCCGCCGGCGCGGCGATCAGGGTACCGATGAAGCGGCCCGGATCGTCGCTCTGGTTGGCCAGCAAGGGCAGCATGCGCAGCGCGGCCCCGGCCGGCAAGTGACCCGGCCACAGTGTGCGCGACGCCGGCATGGCCGCCAGCGGACGCGGCCCCGACTGCGGCAGCGTGCCACCATGCAGCCGAGTGCCAGCCAACAGGCAGAGGGTGGAAAGCAGCAGGCGGCGACGGTGCATCTCGGCCCCCACGGCAGGGAAAGGAGGATCGGGCCAGGGTGACGACAAGCGGTGCGCTGGCGACTGTGCGCAGGCCGGTTCCCGTTGTACCATCGCCGATGGTGCGCCCGGCCTGGGCGCTTGTTCACAATGCCAAGCCGCGCGTACGAGAGACCGACGAAACGCCCGCTTGGTTCGTTTCCCCGGATTGGCCGGCCTGCCCCCCACCGCGCTGCAACGCATCAGACGCTGGACCTCCGACTGCATGAACCCAAGGTCATTCGCCCGCAGGCTGGCCGCCTTCGCAATGCTGCTCTTCACCATCCTGCCGGCGTTCGGACGGGACGTGTTGATCTACGATTACCACCTGAAGCCGCCGTTCATCGTCGATGTGGACCGGCGCACAGGGCTGGATTTCGACATCGCCGCCTATCTCAGCGCCCGCACCGGCTACCGCTTCCGCCTGGAATACCTGCCGCGTAACCGGCTCAACCGCATGATCGAGCTGAACACGCTCGACGGCCTGATGATCGGCGTCAATCCCGCCTGGTTCGGCGACAGCAAGCAGACGCGCTTCCTGTGGACCCAGCCCTATATGCAGGACGACGACCTGTGATTTCGCTGCACCAGGGCCCCATCGACTACAGCGGGCCCGCGTCGCTCAAGGGCCTGCGGGTCGGCTTCCCGGAGGGCTATTACTACACTGGGATCAGCGAGCTGGCCGACTCGGGCGAACTGATGCGCGACAACGCGCCCACCGAGGAGCAGAACCTCCTGAAGCTGCTCGCCAAGCACATCGACGTCACCATCGTCAGCCGCTCCACCTACGACTACCTGCTGCGCCAGCACCAGGACTGGGCGAACCGCTTCTTCGTTGCCGACCAGCCGGAAGAACACTACGACCGCCGCCTGCTGGTGCCCCGCCAGCTCGCCGACGTACACCGCAAGCTGCAGGCCGTGCTGGACAAGCTACCACGCGACCCAGCCTGGAAGACGCTGGTGGAGCGCTACCGCTAGCCGCCGCCCCCCACGGATGTGGCGCAACCCCCTACCTGAGCGGCATTTCCACCCCGCCCGGCAACCCGGCATGCGCCCACTCCGCCACCCCATCCCGCAGGTGCAGCGCTTCGAAGCCCTGTTCGCGCAGCAGGGCGACCGCGTCGACCGCCATCAGGCAGAACGGCCCGCGACAGTAGGCGACCACCGGCTTGTCCTTCGGCAGCTCGGCCAGCCGGTTCTTCAGTTCCGCTAGGGGCAGGGAGCGGGCGTAGGGCAGGTGTGCGGCCTCGAACTCGACCGCTGGCCGCACGTCGATCACCACCACCTCACCGTCGCGTGCCCGGCGCAGCAATTCGTCGCGCCGGCTGCCTGCCCACTCTGCGGCGGTATGAGATAGCTGCTCCACCGCCTGGCGCAGCTCCAGCAGGCGGCCTTCGGCCAGTTCTCGCAGCGTCACCCACAGGGCGGATACATCGGTGTGCGCAAGCCGGTAGGTAACGTTCTTGCCCTGCCGTTCGGATTCCACCAGCCGGGCGGCCTTCAGGGCCTTCAGATGAGCGCTGGCCAGCTTCATGCTGATGTCCGCCTGGCGGGCCAGCTCGTCCACCGTCTTCGGGGCTTGGCTCAGCAGTTCGATCAGCTCCAGCCGCTTGGGGCTGGCCGCGGCCTTGGCTACCCGGGCGACCTGCTCGTACAGCAGGTCTTTCCGTTCTCGGTTCGTCGTCATGCTGCACAGCCTCTCCGGAATCGCGGTCGGGGTCAAATGGGTGGGGCGCGGAGAATGGGCGCAGGGGGTGGATAACGCGTTCCGTTCACTATAATCTAACAATCATTAGATTATTGGTTTATTGGATCGATGGCGAGATGACTGCCCAGAGCCACGCTGTACCGGCCGCAGCCCTTCCACCCAAGCTGGGGCTGCGCGCGAACCTCCCGCAGTTCGCCCTGCTGGTGCTGGTCAACGCCTTCGTCGGTGCGATGGTCGGCATGGAGCGCAGCATCCTGCCGCAACTCGCCGAGCAGGCCTTCCACCTGGTGGCCCACACCGCGATCCTCGCGTTCATCGTGGTCTTCGGCGTCGCCAAGGCGCTGACCAACTACCTGGCTGGACGCCTGTCCGACCGCTACGGCCGCAAGCTGATCCTGGTGGCCGGCTGGCTGGTAGCGGCGCCCGTGCCCTTCCTGCTGATGTGGACGGATTCCTGGAACGGCGTGCTGTTCGCCAACCTGCTGCTGGGCATCAGCCAGGGGCTGACCTGGTCCACCACCGTCATCATGAAGATCGATCTGGCCGGGCCGCGTCAACGCGGGCTGGCGATGGGCATCAACGAATTCGCCGGCTACCTCGCGGTGGCCGCTGCCGCGCTCGCCACCGGCTGGCTGGCCGCCCGTTACGGGTTGCGGCCGCAGCCGTTCTACCTGGGGGTGGGCTTTGTCGTGGCCGGGCTGCTGCTGTCCGTCTTCGTGGTGCGAGACACCCTCGCCCACGCCCGGCAGGAAGCC
>CBIHQA010000262.1:0-5922 GCA_966211475.1 uncultured Neisseriales bacterium | reverse complement strand
CCGTACCCCCCCCCGTGGCGACACAGACAGCCCCCGCCCACCCCCCGCCTACAACCCGCCAAACCCCGGCTCCTCGACGGGGCCCTGGGCGGTATGCGACCGTCCGCGGGTGTTACATCATCTGTTTTTCGTAGGTTGGGGTGAGCCGGAGGCGAACCCCAACGTGGCTACGTGGAAACATGGCTCTGTTGGGTTTCGCTTTGCTCAACACCAACCTACGTGAACCGTTTGTTCCCGCCTTACTGTTACTTCGCCCCGAAGTCTTCCGGGAAATGGTCCAACGCGCTCAACACCGGGAACGGCGTCATCCCGCCGAGCGCGCACAAGGAACCGTGCAGCATGGTGTCGCACAGGTCGCGGACCAGTTCGATCGTTTGTTCACGCGGCGCGCCGCTCTGCAGCTTGTCCATCACTTCGACGCCACGGGTCGAGCCGATGCGGCAGGGCGTGCACTTGCCACAGGATTCGATCGCGCAGAATTCGAAGGCGAAGCGGGCCATCTTGGCCATGTCGACGGTTTCGTCGAATACCACTACGCCGCCGTGGCCGAGCATGGCTTTGCGGGCGGCGAAGGCCTCGTAGTCCATCTGTACGTCGAATTCGTTCACCGGCAGGTAGGCGCCCAGCGGGCCGCCGATCTGTGCGGCGCGGACGGGTTTGCCGGTGACAGTGCCGCCGCCCCATTCGTAGATCAGGTCGCCCAGGGTGATGCCGAAGGCGGTTTCGATCAGGCCGCCGCGCTTGACGTTACCGGCCAGCTGGATCGGCAGCGTGCCGCGTGAGCGGCCCATGCCGAAGCCGGCGTAGTAGTCGGCACCCTTGTCGAGGATGATCGGTACCGTCGCCAGCGACAGCACGTTGTTCACCACCGTCGGGCAGCCGAACAGGCCCTTGATGGCCGGCAGCGGCGGCTTGGCGCGGACCATGCCGCGCTTGCCTTCCAGGCTTTCCAGCAGCGAAGTTTCCTCGCCGCAGATATAGGCGCCAGCGCCGCGACGGACTTCCAGTTCGAAGGCGCGGCCGCTGTTCAGTACGTTGCTGCCGAGGTAGCCGCGTTGGCGGGCGACCTCGATCGCCTCGTTTAGCACCGCCTCGGAATGCGGGTATTCGGAGCGCAGATAGATGTAGCCCTGCGTGGCGCCCACCGCGATGCCGGCGATGGTCATCCCCTCGATCAGCACGAAGGGGTCGCCTTCCATGATCAGGCGGTCGGCGAAGGTGCCGGAGTCGCCTTCGTCCGCATTGCAGACGATGTATTTCTGCGCGCCTTCCGCCCCCAGCACGGTCTTCCACTTGATGCCGGTCGGGAAGGCGGCACCGCCCCGGCCGCGCAGGCCGGACTTGGTGACGGATTCGACGATCTGTTCGCCGCTCATCGCCAGCGCGCGCTGCAGGCCGCGATAGCCGTCATGCGCCAGGTAGTCGTCCAGCGACACCGGGTCGACGATGCCGATGCGGGCACAGGTCAGCCGTTGCTGGCGGGACAGCCATTCGATCTGTTCGGTCAGCCCCTGCGACAGCGGGTGCTTGCCACCGGACAGGAAGTTGGCGGCGAACAGCGAGGGCACATCGCCCGCTTGCACCGGGCCGTAGGCCACGCGGCCTTCCGGTGTTTCCACCTCGACCATCGGCTCCAGCCAGTACAGGCCGCGCGAGCCGTTGCGGACCAGTTCGATCTCGACACCGGCCTTGTCGGCCTGTTCGCGGATCGCCTTGGCGGTACGTTCTGCTCCCAGCGCCAGCGCGCCGGAATCGCGGGGGACGAAGACTTTGATTGCCATGCCTTAGCCCTCCAGTCCGGACAACAGTTCTGCAAGACGGCCCGGGGTGACGCGGCCATGTACCTCGCCATCCAGCGAGATGGCCGGCGAACAGGCGCACAGGCCCAGGCAGTAGACCGGTTCGGTGCTCAGCGCGCCGTCCGGCGTGGTGTCGCCCAGCGCGAGGCCATGGTGGCTTTGCAGCGCGTCGACCAGCGCATCACCGCCCAGCGACTGACAGGACTCGGCACGGCAGACCTGCAGGCAGTGGCGGCCGGCGGGGCGGCTGCGGAAGTGGTGATAGAAGGTGACCACGCCGTGCACTTCGGCATCGGACAGGTTCAGCGCGCGGGCAATCGGCGGCACGGCGTCGGACGGGATGTAGCCGATGTCGTCCTGGATGGCGTGCAGCAAGGGCAGTAGGGCACCGGGTCGTTCACGGTGCGCGGCGATGTGCTGCGCGATGGTTTGGCTCAAGGTGTCGCTCATGACTAGCTCCGGCGGCCCCGAAGGGAGGCATGCGGTGATGGGCGGATTATGCCGCATCGAGTCGCTTGTATGTACAACTTTGATTCATCAGCGGATGGTAGGGGCTACCTGTCCATCTCGGAAATATGGCTTGGTATACCATAATACCGCATGAGGATGATGTCCGGCCGATGGTCGTGCAAATCGGGCACGCTGGCGTGCCCGTTCGGGTACTGCTTCGGTCCTTTCTCGCCCGCAGCGGATCGGCTGGCGCTTTCGCCGTCCCAGACTCCGCTGCGCTGCATCCGACCCGCGATACTGCCCAAGGTGGGGTGCGCCGTAAAATACGATTAATGTCTTTGCGGCATCGAAAAAAGCGATGAAGACTTCGCGCCGCGTTGTTCAGTCAACCGCTTACCGTTCCAGCACCACATCCGACAGCGGCTTGCTGCAGCAGGGCAGGATGAAGCCCTGATCGATCTCCCGCTGGCGAATGCCGCCGCCATGTTTCATGTCCACCTGGCCTGACACCATCTTGGTCTTGCAGGTTCCGCACAGGCCTTGGGTGCAGGAGCTGGGCATGCGCAGGCCGGCCGCGGTGGCGGCAGCAAGGATGGTCTGTCCGCTACCGCAGGAAACCTGGTCGCCGGTGCGGTTGAAGGTGACCTTGTAGGCCGCATCGCCGTTGACCGGCGCGACTTCTTCCACCGGTGCGGCGGCGCCGAACTCGGTTTCGAAGTTGAAGCTTTCTTCATGGTACTGCGTCATGTCGAAGCCGGATTCGGTCAGCAGCTTGCGCACTGCGGCCATGTAGGGCGCCGGGCCGCAGGTAAACACCTTGCGTTCGCGGAAGTCCGGGGCGATGCGTTCCAGCATCGCGGCATCCAGGAAGCCGAGGAAGCCCGGCCATTCGCCTTCGATGCCCGGGCGTTCGCAGACCACCGCCTGGCGGAAATGCGGGTTGGTGCGGGCCATCGCGTTGAGTTCGGTGCGGCAGATGATGTCTTGCGGGGTGCGGGCGCTGTGCACGAACACCACGTCGCGGTCGCTGGCCAGATCGTGCAGCGCGCGGGACATCGACAGCAGCGGCGTAATGCCGGAGCCGGCGGACAGGAACAGGTAGCGCGGCGCGTCGTGCTTGAAACAGGTGAACTCGCCGGACGGGCCGAGCACCTTCACCTGGTCGCCTGCCTTCAGGTTGTCGTGCAGCCAGTTGGACACTGGCCCGCGCGGCACGCGCTTGACGGTGATGGACACGCGGTCCGGCCGCGTCGGCGTGGACGACAGGGTGTAGCAGCGGTTGATGCGTTCGCCGTTGATTTCCAGTTCCAGCGTGATGAACTGGCCGGGCAGGTAGCGGAAGCGCCGCGGTTCGAGCGATTCGAACACAAAGGTCTTCACGTCCAGCGTTTCGTCCCGCACCTGGCGACATACCAGCGTGTCGTCCCGGTCCGCCTGCCACCAGGCGGGCGCATCGCTGCTCAGATCGGGTAAGGGTGCGGTCAACATGGAGCTTCCTTTACAGCATCAGACAGAATCAGGGGGCTGGGCGCGTGGCGCCCAGCCCCGTAAACCGTTACAGACCCAGGTGGGTGTGCATCCGGTCGGTGTACCACTTGGTGAACTTCTCGACCAGCGTCTCGGTGAACGGCGAATACGGACCGGGACGGTAGGCCGGGCTGGCGATGCCCTTTTGCGACTCTTCCACCAGACGGCGGTCCTGGTCGTTGGTGGCATTCCACACCGCGGTCAGGTTGTCGACGTTGTAGTCGCGGCCTTCCACGGCGTCCTTGTGGACCAGCCACTTGGTACGCACCAGCGTGGTCTCCGGCGTCAGCGGGATCACGCAGAAGGTGACGATGTGGTCCGCCATGAAGTGGTGCCAGGAGTTCGGCTGAGTCCAGAACGACAGGCCGCCGATCGCCGGGTCAGCGAACTCGCCCAGCAGCTTCTTGCAGGCGGATTCGGTGCTCATGGTCTGCGACTGGCCGGCGCGGTCCAGCGGCATGCGCTGGGTGCGGAAGCCGCTGATGCGGTCGTCCAGGTGATCGATCTCGCGCGACGGCAGGCCACAGGATTCCCACTTGGCGTGGCGCTCGTTCAGGATCGCTTCGTACTGGCGCAGGCCTTCGGCGTGTTCCGGCTTCGGCGCATAGCCATAGCTGTACTGGTAGAGCGAGATGGTCAGCTCGGGATGGTTGGCCACGCAGTGATAGCACTCGCGATTGTTTTCCATCGTGAGCTTCCAGTTGCCCACTTCGATGATGTCCTTCTGCACCGCGATCTTGCAGTCTTCCAGCTTGTGCGGCGCCAGGTAGGGCGTCATCTCGGCGGCCATCTGCTCGATGTCGGCCGGCGGGTTGTCCGCCAGGCAGATAAAGATCAGGCCGGCGATGTTCTTCACGTGCACCGGTGCCAGGCTGTGGTGCGACATGTCGAAGCCGTCTTCCATGTGCTCGGCGAAGATCAGCTTGCCGGACAGGTCGTAGGTCCAGGAGTGGTACGGGCACACCAGGTTGCCCACCGAGCCCTTGTCGTGGCTGCACAGGCGGGAGCCACGGTGGCGGCACACATTGTGGAAGGCGCGGATTTCGTTGTCGTCGTCGCGGACGATCAGGATCGGCTTGTTGCCAACCTGCACCGTCATGTAGTCACCCGGCTCCGCTACATCCGGTGCCACGCCGACGTTGATCCAGTGGTTGCCGAAGATCAGTTCCACATCGGCGTCGAACACTTCCTGGCTGGTATAGAAGGCCGCCGGCAGGCTGTAACCGGGCTTGCGGTTGGCCACCAGCTCACGGACGTCGACCGGACGTGCGTTCAGGAAATTGACCGGACGTGAGTCCATTGCAGCGCCTCCTTGTGGAATCCCTCGAATTGACGGGGCCATGTTCGCGCAAGTCCGGGGGCGCGACTTGCGCGATTTCGACGGGGGCATGTCGATAGACGACTTGCCGTTGTCGCCCAAACGACGGGAATTGATCTGGATCAAGCTTTTGCGGGGGTGAGGCGACCTTGTAGGTTGGGGTGAGTGAAACGAACCCCAACGTTGCGACGTAGAACCGTTGCTCTATTGGTTTCGCTACGCTCAGCACCGACCTGCGAGCGCCCATTCACACCAAAGCAGCCAGTCGCGCCACCCCCTCCTGGATCTCGGCATTGGAGAGCGCCGAATAGCCCAGTACCCAGCCATCCTGCCGGGTGTCGCCCAGGTACATGCCGGCAAGACCCGGCGTGGTGACGCCCGCCTCCGCCGCCCCCCGGGTGAGCCGGGCCTCCTCGCCGTCCGCCAGCAAGGCGGTCAGTTGTAGGCCGCCTGCTGTGCCCAGGGTGCCGCGCAGGTAGGGCAGCCTTGTGTTGACCTGCTCCAGCAGCAGGTCGCGCCGGCTGCGGTAGAGCTGCCGCATGTGCCGGATGTGCGCGGCAAAGTGGCCCTGGCTGATGAAATCCGCCGTCACCGCCTGCGGCAACTGCGCCGAATGCCCGTCATAGATGGTGCGGGCCAGCGCGAAGCGTTCCACCAGCCCTGGCGGCAGCACCAGGTAGGCAAGCCGCAGCGATGGAAATAGCACCTGGGAGAAGGTGCCCAGATAGAGCACGCGCTGGTGCCGGTCGATGCCCTGCATGGCCGGGATCGGGCGACCGTCGTACTGGAATTCGCTGTCGTAGTCGTCCTCGATGATCCAGGCCTGTT
>CBIHQA010000261.1:0-5955 GCA_966211475.1 uncultured Neisseriales bacterium | reverse complement strand
ACGCGCTCGGCGCCCAGGACGCCACCACTGACGAACTCCACCTCCGGCTCGACGTGCTGTGGAGCCGGATTTCGATCATCGACCCCGACAGCAAGGTCGGCCGCTCCATTCTGGAAGTGCCGGGCAGCAAGCTGATGGTGGGCCGGCTGAAGGACACGCTGGAGAGGATCGAACCGCAGATCGACGCGCTTCAACCCGGCGAACACGACCAGCACGAGCGGGTGATCGCGGAACTTCTGCCGTTGCGCGACGGCTTGCGCGATCTGGCGCTACAGACCACTCGTCGCGAGATTCAGCTGCGTACCCAGGCGATTTCCGATCAGGTGAAAATGTACCGCATCCTGGGTTGGATGCTGCTGGCGGTCTATGTGGCGGGCTCGGTCGCCCTGCTCGGCCTGTACGGCAACCTGCGCAAGAAGCAGACCCTGCTGGAACTGTCGCGCCAGAACAGCGATGCGTTGCGGCTCGCCCGCGACAATGCGGAGATCGCCAACCGCGCCAAGTCGCAGTTCTTGGCCACCATGAGCCACGAAATCCGTACCCCGATGAATGGGGTGGTGGGGATGGCGGACCTGCTGTCCTTCACCCCGCTCAACGAGGAACAGGCCCGCTACGTGCGGACCATCCGCGAGTCCGGCCTGGCGCTGATGGCCATCCTCAACGACGTGCTCGACTATTCGAAGATCGAGGCAGACCGCATCACACTCGCACCTGCGCCAACCGAACTCGGGCCGTTGTTCGACGGCGTGCTGGAGGTGCTGGGGCCGCGTGCCAACAGCAAGGACCTGGACCTAGTGGTGGACTGGCGCCCCGGTACGCCGACCCGGGTCACCTTGGATGGTGGCCGTCTGCGCCAGATCCTGCTCAACCTGATCGGCAACGCGGTGAAGTTCACCGATCTTGGCTACGTGCGGGTTCGTCTGTCGGCGGTCGAGGACGGCATGTCCCGGCGCCTGCTGGTGGAGATCGAGGATACCGGCCCCGGCATCTCGGATACGCAGTTGCCGATGCTGTTCACCCCGTTCACCCAGCTCGACGCGTCGTTTACCCGCCGGCATGAAGGCACTGGCCTTGGCCTGGCGATCAGCCGCCGGCTGGTCGACCTGATGGGAGGCCGCATGGGGGTGCGCAGCCGGATGGGCAAGGGCAGCGTGTTCTGGTTCGAACTGCCGGCCTCCACCGCCGATGGCGACTGGTCGGACATCCATACCGAACCGGCTCCGGTGGACCCGGCCGAACTGCGCTGGCGTGGCCGGGTTGCCCGCGTCGCGGTGGCTACTTCAGCGCTGGACGAATGGCTAAAGGACGCACTGCGGGAGCTCGGGGTTTCCGTCAGCGACGACAATTCGATGCGGTCGGATCTGTGGGTGGTCGATTCCACTCGGCTGGATGCACTGACGCCGTCGGATACGCCGGTGCTGCTGGTCCACGGCCGTCCGCTGCCGCCGGAGCGTAACCTGATCGGTGACCGCCGTTATGTGACGGTGCGCAAGCCGCTGACCCGCGGCGCACTCAAGGACGCGCTGGACGCGTTGGGCGCGGCCCTGCCGCTCGACGTCGCGCAAGCCCGCGATGACACCCATCCCGCTCACCACGAGGCCCATGTGCTGGTGGTGGAGGACAATCCGGTCAACCAGCAGGTGGCCGCTGCGCTGCTGCGCCGGTTGGGATGCCAGACGGTGCTGGCCGCGAACGGGTTGGAGGCGTTGCGCCGCCTGGACGAGTCCCGCTTCGACCTGGTGCTGATGGATATCCACATGCCGGAAATGGACGGCGTCTCCGCCACGGCAGCCATCCGCGCCAGGGGCGGGGATTTTGCCCGCCTGCCGATCGTGGCGATGACCGCCAACGCCATGCCGGGCGACCGCGAACGCTTCCTCGCGGCCGGGATGGACGACTACCTAGCCAAGCCGGTGCAGGTCAGCACGCTGCGTTCCATGCTCGACCGCTGGAGCGGCCAGGCAAGGGTCGATTCCACGCCGGCGACGCCCGTGAGCTGACGCGCGCCTCGCCTTTCTTCCCGCCCGCCACGCCCGCTTAGAACCTCCGGTTTGGTTGACAGACCGGATTTTTCTATGTCCTGCACCGCAGCAGCCGTTCCGATGCAGTAGAATAGACCCTCTTTTTTCCTCTCTTTTGACTGCATCGGAAACAGGCAATGGCGCTCATCGTACAAAAATACGGCGGCACCTCCGTGGGAACCGTCGAACGTATCAAGAATGTCGCCAAGCGGGTGGCCAAATTCAAAGACCAGGGTCACCAGCTGGTGATCGTGGTGTCCGCCATGAGTGGCGAGACCAACCGCCTGATTGCGATGGCCAAGGAAATCATGCCGCAGCCGGACCCGCGTGAACTCGACGTGGTGGCCAGCACCGGCGAACAGGTCACCATCGGCCTGCTCGCCATGGCGCTCAAGGCGCTCGGCTATGACGCCAAGAGCTACACCGGCGGGCAGGTCGCGATCCGCACCGACAGCGCCTACAGCAAGGCGCGTATCGAACACATCGACGCCGACAAGGTCAAGAAGGACCTCGACGCCGGCACCATCGTGATTGTCGCGGGCTTCCAGGGCATCGATCCGGAAGGCGCCATCACTACCCTGGGCCGTGGCGGCTCGGACACCACCGGCGTGGCGCTGGCCGCCGCGCTGAAGGCCGACGAATGCCAGATCTACACCGATGTGGACGGCGTCTACACCACCGACCCGCGCATCGTGCCGGAGGCCCGTCGGCTCTCCACCATCACCTTCGAAGAAATGCTGGAACTCGCCAGCCTCGGCTCCAAGGTGCTGCAGATCCGCTCGGTCGAATTCGCCGGCAAGTACCAAGTCAAGCTCCGTGTGCTGTCGAGCTTCCTCGACGAACCGGGCGAAGGCACGCTGATTACGTTTGAGGAAGAAAACAACATGGAACAGCCGATCATCTCCGGTATCGCGTTCAACCGCGACGAAGCCAAGATCACCGTGCGCGGTGTGCCCGACAAGCCGGGCATCGCTTACCAGATCCTGGGCCCGATCGCCGACGCGAACATCGACGTGGATATGATCATCCAGAACGTCAGCCATGACGGCACTACCGACTTCAGCTTCACCGTGCACCGCAACGACTTCCAGCGCGCCAAGCAGATCCTGGAAGAAGGCCTGTCGCACATCGGCGGCGCCAGCGTGACCGGTTCGGCCGACGTGGCCAAGGTGTCGGCGGTCGGTATCGGCATGCGTTCGCACGCCGGCGTGGCTTCCACCATGTTCCGTGCGCTGGCCGAAGAGGGCATCAACATTCAGCTGATCACCACCTCCGAGATCAAGATCTCGGTGGCGATCGACGAGAAGTACATGGAACTGGCCGTGCGCGTACTGCATAAGGCCTTCGAACTGGACCAGCAGCCGCAAGCATTGGCCTGATCCGGCCAATGCCTGGTGACGGTTGACCAGGTCGACCGGAGTAAATGAAAAACGGGGTGGGCGACCACCCCGTTTTTCATTTCTGCCCAGGAACCGCAACGGTTCTTTCGTCTCTACCGATGATCCAAGCGAACCCATGAGGAAGCCAGCATGACCGATTCCGCCGAGCGCATCCGCGTCGAAGACGAAACGGTTGTCGCGGACAACTGGAACGTCCTGAAGAACGTGACCTTCTCCTTCCGTACCCGTGCCGGTGTCTGGCAGCGCCACGTGCGAGAGGTCTACGTCAAGGCGCCGGGCGCGAGCGTGCTGCTGTGTCACCGCGCCCGTCGCAGCGTGCTGCTGGTGCGGCAGTTCCGCTACCCGGTGTACGAGGAGGGCGGTCCGGGTTGGCTGCTGGAGACCTGTGCCGGCCTGCTCGACGGCGAGGCACCGGAAGCCAGCATGCGGCGCGAAATCGAAGAGGAAACCGGCTACCGGGTGGACCACGTGCAGCACGTGATGGACGTCTACACCTGCCCGGGCGCCAGCACCGAAAAGCTGCACCTGTTCCTGGCGGCCTATGAGGATCACCAGCAGGTACACGCCGGCGGCGGGTTGGAGCACGAGGGGGAAGACATCGACGTGTTGGAATTCCCCATCGAGGAAGCCTTGGCGATGGTGGGGGACGGCAGAATCGTGGATGCCAAGACCGTGATCCTGCTGCAACACGCCGCGCTCAACGGAGTGTTCGATTGACCTGTTTGCGGCCTGCTGGCTTGACGCAGGCCTCAGACTTCATTACTATGCGGCCTCTCTGGTGCCGGAGAAATGGCCGAGTGGTCGAAGGCACTCCCCTGCTAAGGGAGCATACGGGCAAAACCTGTATCGAGGGTTCGAATCCCTCTTTCTCCGCCAGAATTTAGTTTGTCAGGGCATCCGTAGCTCAGTTGGATAGAGTACTTGGCTACGAACCAAGGGGTCGGGCGTTCGAATCGCTCCGGATGCGCCAGTAAATGACAAACTAACGTAGTATCTAGCAAAGCACCGATTGCAAGGCGCGCCGACGCTGACAGTACAAAGCGTACGGCAAGGAGGCTGCAACGCCGCAAGCGGTGGTTTGCTAGATACTACAACGCATCCGTAGCTCAGTTGGATAGAGTACTTGGCTACGAACCAAGGGGTCGGGCGTTCGAATCGCTCCGGATGCGCCAGATACAGCAAACAGCCGCACGTCGAGAAATCGCCGTGCGGCTGTTTGCTTTTGTGCGCCTGGAAAGACTGCGCTGGTATCGTGGTCAGGCGGAACCGCTAAGGGATCTTGTAGGTTGGGTTGAGCCCCTTCGACAGGCTCAGGACCGAAGCCCAACAAGCGCGGCTTTCGCGGTGAACGTTGGGCTTCGCCTGCGGCTCAACCCAACCTACGGGGCGGTGGGGTTTGATCCACGCGTTTCCTTCCCGCTGCCTCCCGTCACTTGTTCACCGCTGCAACTTGTTCCTTCGTTCCGTCCCCGGCAGAATGTGAATCTTCATTCACGGTTCGAGGGACGACATGGAGCGCTTCACGCTGACAGCCGCAGACGGTTTTCCCGTCGCGACGGTTCGCTGGCTGCCGGATGGGCCGGTCAGGGCGGTGCTGCATATCGTGCATGGCATGGCGGAGTATGGCGCGCGCTATGCGCCGCTGGCGGCCTATCTTTGCGACCAGGGGTTTGCCGTCTACGCCCACGACCACCGGGGGCATGGCGATTCTGTCCGGCACGACACGCCGCTCGGCCATTATGCCGACGCGGATGGCTGGAACAAGGTCATCGCCGATCTGGACACGGTTCGTCAGCATCTCGACGCGCAGCATCCCGGTGCGCCGGTTTTCCTGTTTGGTCATAGCATGGGCAGCTTCATCGTGCGGGCCTGGCTGACGAGCCGGACATTGCCGCTGGCCGGCGTGATCCTGTCGGCGACCGGGCAGCGCTTGGGTGCGGGTAATCTGTTGCTTCGCCGGGTGGCGTCCTGGCAGGCGCGCAAGCTTGGTGTGCGTGTTGCCAGCCGGCTGATGGACCGACTGGTGTATGGCAGCTTCAACCTGCGTTTCTTGCCGAAGCGGACGGCGTCGGACTGGCTATCACGCGATCTAGCACAGGTGGATGCCTATGTGGCGGACCCGCTGTGTGGTTTCGCCTGCACCGGACAGTTGTGGGCGGATTTGCTGGGTGGGGTTTACGAACTGGAGCGGGCGGAGGATCGCGCTGACGCGCTGCGTACCGACGTGCCGCTGTTGCTAGTTGCCGGCACGCACGATCCGGTCAGCTTCGGCGGTAAGGGCTGCAAGCAGGTGGCGGTGCGCTATCGCCGCGCCGGCCATTCGGACGTGACGGAACGCTACTACTCCAAAGGGCGGCATGAGCTGCACAACGAGACCAATCGCGAGGAGGTCTGGGCCGACCTGTTGGCATGGTTGAGACAGCATTCCGTAGGGAGTCCGGAAAAAATCGCGCAAGGTACTTTACAAGCTGGCTAGGGCTGGCTAGAATGCGCGTCTCCTCTCGTGGGGGTATAGCTCAGCTGGGAGAGCGCTT